>JAVEVZ010000004.1:0-31268 GCA_034004805.1 Spongiibacteraceae bacterium
CTGAAGGCCGCCGGCACCAAATGGAATTTCCTGCCGTTCCGGCCCGGCCTGGTGGGCGGCCACTGCATCGGCGTGGACCCCTACTACCTGGCCAACAAGGCCCAGCAGCTCGGCTACTTCCCCGAGATCATCACCGCCAGCCGCCGCATCAACGACGGCATGGGCGTGTACGTGGCGCGCGAAGTCATGCGTCTGATGACCCAGAAGCGCATCCATATCGTCGACGCCAACATCCTGGTGATGGGCCTGGCCTTCAAGGAAAACTGTCCCGACCTGCGCAACACCCGGGTCACGGACATCATCGAGGAGCTGCGCATCTGCAACGCCCACGTCGATATCTTTGACCCTTGGGTCGACCCTGAAGAGGCGCAGCACGAGCTGGGTGTCAGCACCGTTGCCGAGCCGGCCAGCGGCCACTACGACGCGGTGATCATCGCCGTCGCCCACGACCAGTTCCGGGAAATGGGGGTCGATGCGATCCGTGCCCTGGCCAGGCCGGACGCGGTGATTTTCGATATCAAATACCTGCTGCCCACCGACGCGGTGGACGGTCGACTCTGACAGCGAGGCGGACACTATGCGTATCCTGGTCACCGGCACAGCCGGCTTTATCGGCTGCGAAGTCGCCCTGCAACTGCTGGCGCGCGGCGACCAGGTGGCAGGCATCGACAGCGTCAACGACTACTACGACACCCGCCTGAAGCGAGCCCGGCTCCAGCGCCTGGCGGACCAGCCGGGCTATCGCCACCACGAATTCTGCATTGCCGACGCCGCGGCGCTCAGCGGGGTGTTTGCCAGCTTCAAGCCCCAGCGGGTGATCCACCTCGCCGCCCAGGCGGGCGTGCGCTACTCGCTGGAAAACCCCGGCGCCTATGTCACCTCCAATCTGGCGGGCTTCGTCAACATCCTGGAGGCCTGCCGGCACCACGCCGTGGAGCACCTGACCTACGCCTCCAGCAGTTCGGTGTACGGCGCCAACACCAAACAGCCCTTTGCCGAAACCGATAATGTCGATCACCCGGTCAGCCTGTACGCCGCCACCAAGAAATCCAACGAACTGATGGCGCATACCTACAGTCACCTGTTCCGGCTGCCGGTCACCGGGCTGCGCTTCTTCACCGTGTACGGTCCCTGGGGCCGGCCGGATATGGCTTATTTCAAATTCGTGCAGAAGATTCTGGCCGGCGAACCCATCGATGTGTACAACTTCGGCAATCACCGGCGCGACTTCACCTACATCGACGACATCGTCACCGGCGTCATCGCCAGCAGCGACCGTATCGCCACCGCCAACCCGGACTGGAGCGGCCAGCTCCCCGACCCCGCCACCTCCAACGCCCCCTACCGTCTCTACAATATCGGCAACAACACCCCCGTGGAGCTGATGCACTTTATCGGCCTGATCGAAGAAAACCTGGGCAGGACCGCGGAGAAGCGCCTGCTACCCATGCAGGCCGGCGACGTCCCCGACACCTACGCCGACATCGACCGCCTGGGCCAGGACATGGGCTACCAGCCCACGACGTCCATCGAAGAGGGTGTGGCAAGGTTTGTGCAGTGGTATCGGGAGTATTACGGAGTCTGACGCTGGACGTCGGACGCTTTGGGCGGTGCGGGTTGCGGGGTTGGGAGCGCTTGGCCAAACGTTGGGACTGATGGGCTAGACGCTTGACGGGAGACGGGAAACGCAACGGCATGGCCGGACGCTTGACGTCTGACGTCTGACGTCTGACGCTTTGGGTGGTGCGGGTTGCGGGGTTGGGAGCGCTTGGCCAAACGTTGGGACTGATGGGCTAGACGCTTGACGGGAGACGGGAGACGCAACGGCATGGCCGGACGCTTGACGGGAGACGCAACTGCGGGGCACAGCGTTGGCGTCAGGCGTCAGACCCTTCAAGCGACGAAACTTTCAGGCTGGCAAAACGCTGGCCAGACTCTCGCCTCCAGATCGAAAGCACCGCTTTTGCGTCTCCCGCCTCCCGTCTCCCGTCCTGCGCTTAGCGTCAAGCGTCAGACGTCCGACGTCCGACCTTCTTCAACCCTCCAACAACGCCAACACCTCCGCCGTGCGCGATTTCATCAGCGGGATATCCGCGCGGGACTCCACGTTCAGGCGCACCACGGGCTCGGTGTTGGACATGCGCAGGTTGAAGCGCCAGTTGTCGAAGATCATCGACAGGCCGTCCACGCGCTCGATGGCCTTGGCGTGCAGGGCGTAGCGCGCTTCGACCCGGGCCAGCGCTGCGGCCGGGTCGGCGATACGGCGGTTGATCTCGCCGCTGCAGGGGAACGCGGCGACGCGTTCGGCGACCAGCTGGGACATGGATCTGCCCTGTTCACAGACCATCGCACTGACCAGCAGCCACGGAATCATGCCGCTGTCGCAGTAGGCGAAATCGCGAAAATAATGGTGGGCGCTCATCTCGCCGCCGTACACCGCGTCTTCTAGGCGCATGCGCTCCTTGATAAACGCATGACCGGTTTTGGACTGCACCGCGCGGCCGCCATGGGCTTCGACCAGGGCCACCGTATTCCAGGTCAGACGCGGGTCGTGGACCACGGTGGCGCCGGGATTGCGTTGCAGGAATGCCTGCGCGAGCAGCCCCACCAGATAATAACCTTCGACAAAGGCACCGGTTTCGTCGAAGAAAAAGCAGCGGTCGAAATCGCCGTCCCAGGCGATACCCAGATCGGCTTTGTGCGCCAGCACCGCATCGATGGTGACCTGGCGATTTTCTTCCAGCAGCGGGTTGGGCACCCCGTTGGGAAACGTGCCGTCGGGTTCGTGATGCAGGGTAATAAAGCGGAACGGCAGGCGCTCCCGCAGCTGGTCGATCACCAGCCCGGCACCACCGTTGCCGGCATTGACCACAATGGTCAGCGGCTTGAGTTTTGCTATATCCACATAGCTCAGCAGGTGATCGATATAGGCGGCCGCGCAATCGTAATGCCGGTAGCTGCCGCGGCGCTCGGCGGGCGGCGCAAACGCATTGCGTTCGGCCAGTGCCTCGATGTCCTTGAGCCCGGTGTCGCCGCTGATCGGCCTGGCGCCTTCGCGCACAAACTTCATGCCGTTGTAGTCTTTGGGGTTGTGGCTGGCGGTGACTGCGATGCCGCCGTCGACCCCGCTGTGGAAGGTCGCGAAATAGATCTGCTCGGTGCCGCACAGGCCGATGTCCAGCACGTCGACGCCGCTGTCGCGCAGGCCGTCGACCAGCGCGCCCTTGATTGCCTCGCTGCTCAGACGGATATCGTGGCCCACCACCACCGACGCGGGCTTGACCACTTCGGCGTAGGCGCGGCCGATGCGGTAGGCGATGTCTTCGTTCAACTCATCGGGCACCCGCCCGCGGACATCGTAGGCCTTGAAGCAAGTCAGACTCATCAGTCGGCCTCGTAGATGTTTTCGTAGACGAAGTTGGTGGCTTCCACAAAGCCGTCGACACTGCCGCAGTCAAAGCGCCGGCCCTGGAATTTATAGGCCATCACGCAGCCCTGTCTGGCCTGGGTCAGCAGTGCGTCGGTCAGCTGGATTTCGCCATTTTTGCCAGGCGGGGTTTCGCGCAGGATATCGAAAATATCCGGCGTCAGAATATAGCGGCCGATGATGGCGAGATTGGACGGCGCATCCTCGGGCAGGGGCTTTTCCACCATGTCTTCGACGCGGTACAGGCCGTCGCGCAGGGACTCACCGGCGATCACACCGTATTTGTGGGTCTGGTCCATGGGCACTTCCTGGATGGCGACAATCGAGCAGCGGAACTGCTTGTACAGCCTCACCATCTGGCTCAGTACACCGTCGCCCTGGTTCAGGCACAGGTCGTCGGACAGCACCACGCCAAAGGGCTCGTTGCCGATCAGCGGCTCGCCGGTAAGAATGGCGTGCCCCAGGCCTTTCATCTCGCGCTGGCGGGTCATGGTGAAGATGCCACGGTTCTGCACATCGCGGATGCTGGTCAGGTAGCGCTCCTTGCTGGTGCCGGCGATCTGGTGCTCCAGTTCATAGCTGATATCGAAATGGTCGGTGATGGTGCGCTTGCCGCGGCCGGTGACGAAAGCAATCTGGTTGAGGCCGGCCTCAATGGCCTCCTCCGCGCCGTACTGCACCAGCGGCTTGTTGACGATGGGCAACATTTCCTTGGGCATGGATTTGGTGGCGGGCAGGAAGCGGGTGCCATAGCCGGCAACCGGGAACAGGCATTTCTTGATCATGGCTCTCTCGTTAACTGTCAATAATCATTGCGCGGGCGTGTCGCGGCCGTACACATCCTGGAAGCGGACGATATCGTCCTCGCCCAGATAGGAACCGGTCTGCACTTCGATCAGTTCCAGCGGGATCACCCCGGGGTTGCTCAAGCGGTGCCGCGTGCCCAGGGGTATATAGGTGGACTGGTCCTCGGTGAGCAGCACTTCCCGCTCGCCGCAGGTCACCTTGGCGGTGCCGCTGACCACGATCCAGTGCTCGGCGCGGTGATGGTGCATCTGCAGGGACAGCTGCTGGCCCGGGTTGACGATGATGCGTTTGACCTGGAAACGGCCGGCGGTCACCAGCGACTCATAACTGCCCCAGGGCCGATAGGCGCGGGTATGCACGGTGGCCTCATTGCGGCCGGCGCGCTTCAGTTTAGCGACGATATGTTTGACGTCCTGCACCCGCGCCTTGTCCGCCACCAGCACGGCGTCCGCGGTCTCGACGATCACCAGGTTGTCGACGCCCACGGCGGCCACCAGCCGTGAATCGCTGCGCACGTAGCTGTCGGCGACATCCTGCAGCAGCACATCGCCGATACAGGCGTTGCCCTGAATATCCTTGCTGTCAACATCCCACAGGCTGGACCAGGCGCCCACATCGCTCCAGCCGCAGTCCACCGGCACCACGGCGCCGGCGCGGGTATGCTCCATGACCGCGTAGTCGATGGAGTCCGCCGGCGAGGCGCCGAAGGCGGCCTTGTCGAGGCGCACAAAATCCAGGTCGTGACTGGCCTCGGTCAGCGCGCTGCGCGCCGCCGCCAGAATGGCCGGCGCGAACTGTTCCAGCTGTTCGATATAGGTCTGCGCACCCAGCAGAAACATGCCGCTGTTCCACCAGTACTCGCCGCTCTGCACATAGCGCTCGGCGGTGCTGAGGTCGGGCTTTTCCACAAACTGTTCGATGGCGTAGACGCCCGGCTCGGCCAGCGCGGCGCCGCGCCGGATGTAGCCGTAGCCGGTCTCGGGCTGGGACGGCACGATGCCGAAGGTCACCAGCCGGCCCGCGCTCGCGGCGGGCATGCCCTGGGCCACGGCGGCGGCAAACGCGTCGGTGTCCTGGATGATGTGGTCGGCCGGCAATACCAGCAGTATCGCCTGGGGGTCTCGCGCCAGCGCGGTGAGGGCGGCGATCGCCACCGCGGGCGCCGTGTTGCGACCCACCGGTTCCAGCACGATATCCGCGTCGCCCGCTTCCGCCTGGCGCAGCTGCTCGGCCACCAGAAAGCGGTGCTCTTCGTTGCACACGATGATGGGCGGCGCCGCATCGGGCAGGCACTGGGTGCGCTGGCAGGTCTGGACCAGCAGGCTGTCCGCGCCCAGCAGCGGCAGGAACTGCTTGGGGTACAGCTCCCGGGATACCGGCCACAGGCGACTGCCCACGCCACCACACAGCAAAACCGGGATCAACATGCGCTACGCTCCATCCACACTACACTCCGTCTTGTTTGATTGATCACGCCTGTGTGCCCAAGCCACAGGGCTGACCGCACAGCTCAGTTGCGCCGCCCGATGCCGATATAACGATAGCCCAGCTCGCGCAGTGAGTCCGGGTCATAGAGGTTGCGGCCGTCGAAGATCAGCGGTGCGCGCAGCATGTCCTTCATGGTCTCGAAGTCCGGCTGGCGGAAGCGCTTCCATTCGGTGACCAGGACCAGGGCATCGGCATCGCGCAGCACATCGTACTGATAGGGCAGAAACGCGAGTTGGCCCGAGGCGAAGTGGGCGGCGTCGAACTCCAGGCGCGCAGTTTCCGTGGCCACTGGGTCGTAAGCCTGCACCGTCGCGCCCGCCGCCAGCAACGCCTTGATCAGCACCACCGACGAGGCTTCGCGCATGTCGTCGGTGCCGGGCTTGAACGCCAGCCCCCAGATGCCGAAGCGGCGCCCGCTGAGGTCCGTGCCGAACTCGGCGACGATCTTGTCGAACAGCACTCTCTTCTGTGAGTTGTTGCGCGCCTCCACCGCATCCAGCAGCGCGGGCTTGTAGTCGTGGGACTGCGCCATATGGATCAGCGCCTTGACGTCCTTGGGGAAACAGGAGCCGCCGTAACCACAGCCAGGGTAGATGAAGTGGTAGCCGATGCGCCGGTCCGAGCCGATGCCCTTGCGCACATTTTCCACATCCACGCCCATGCGGTCGCAGAGGTTGGCGACTTCATTCATAAAGGAGATCTTGGTAGCCAGCATCGCATTGGCGGCGTATTTGGTCATTTCCGCATCGCGCAGCCCCATGACGATCAGGCGGTCGCTGGAGCGCAGATAGGGGCGGTACAGCTCGGCCATGGCCTGGGCCGCGGTTTCGCTGTCGGTGCCGACGATCACCCGGTCCGGGCGCATAAAATCCTCGACGGCCACCCCTTCCTTGAGGAATTCGGGGTTGCTGACCACCTCGTAGGGAATATCCACCCCGCGCCGCTGCATCTCCTCGCGGATCGTCCTGTTGACCAATTCGGCGGTGCCGACCGGTACCGTGGACTTGTTGACGATGACCGCGCTTTGCTTGAGGTGCCGGCCGACATCGCGGGCCACCTCCAGCACATAACGCAGGTCCGCGGAGCCGTCCTCACCGGGCGGTGTGCCCACGGCGATAAACACGTACTCGGCGCGTTCCAGGGCCTCTTCAATCTCCGTGGTGAAGCGCAGCAGACCGGCCTCCATACCGGCGCGCACCACATCCTCCAGCCCGGGCTCATAGATGGGCAGGATACCCTCGCGCAGGCGCTCGAGCTTGGCGGCGTCGACATCCACGCAGGTCACATGGTTGCCCATCTCGGTAAAACACGCCCCGGTCACCAGGCCCACATAACCGGTTCCGACTACAGCGATCTGCACAACAACCTCCTACGCCTACGCACCATTGAATCCTTCAAGTGACTTCACCCGGCCCCGCTTGCGGCCCGGCCGCACCACCCCGGCCGGCACTTCACGGACTGGCCGCGCGGCACTGCACATCACCAGCCTGCCGGCGCGCTGGGGCAGCGGCGGACGCAGGAACGGATTACGGCGGAATAGGCCGACAGGCTGTGCCACGGGCTCATTATTATCCTGCGGCATCCTAGACCATTTTCCCGCGCCTTGCCCAGCGCAAGTAGACATCGGTATCCGTTGCTTTACAATTGCCAGTCTTTTGCATCCGGGGTCAGCTTCCGCCAGCATGTCATTCAAAAATCAGCACAGTTTCGACAAAGCCGCCCTGGAGCAATGTGGCCGGGGGCATCTCTTCGGCGAGGGCAATGCCCAGTTGCCCACCGATCAGATGTTGATGGTGGACCGCATCCAGCATATCGCCGCCGAGGGCGGTGCCTACGGCAAGGGCGAGGTCATCGCCGTGCTGGATATCCATCCCGGACTCTGGTTCTTCGACTGCCACTTCCCCGGCGACCCGGTGATGCCGGGCTGCCTGGGGCTGGACGCCATGTGGCAGCTGATGGGCTTCTTCCTGGCCTGGAAAGGCAACCCCGGTCGCGGCCGTGCGCTGGGCGCCGGCGAGATTAAATTTACCGGCCAGGTCTTGCCAACGGCCCATGAGGTCGTTTACACCCTCGATATCAAGCGCGTTATTGAGCGCAAGCTGGTCATGGGCATCGCCGATGGCCGGCTGGCCGTGGACGGCAAGACGATCTATACCGCTGCAGACCTGCGAGTCGGCCTGTTCAAGCCGGACCAGATGAGTTTCTGATTCCAACGCCTCAGACCTGAAGAGGAAGCAAGATGCGTCGTGTAGTGATTACGGGAATGGGTATCGTCTCCTGTCTGGGCAACAACCAGGCACAGGTACTGGACTCGCTCAAAAATGGCCGCTCCGGCGTGCGCTTCCGCGAGGAGTACAAGGAGCTGGGGTTCCGCTCGCAGGTGGCCGGTGCCATCGATATCGATTTCAGCGCGCTGATCGACCGCAAGCAGCTGCGTTTTATGGGCGACGCCGCCGGCTACGCCTATGTCGCCATGCAGGAGGCCATTGCGGATGCGGGGCTGGAGCACAGCATGGTATCCAGCGAGCGCACCGGCATCATCGCCGGCAGCGGCGGCGCGTCCTCGGAGAACCTCGTCGAGGCCGCCGATATCCTGCGCGCCAAGGGCGTCAAGCGCATCGGGCCCTACCGCGTGCCCCAGACCATGGGCAGCACGGTCTCCGCCTGCCTGGCCACGCCGTTTGAAATCAAGGGGGTCAATTACTCGATCTCCTCCGCCTGCGCCACCAGCGCCCACTGCATCGGCAACGCCATGGAGCTGATCCAGATGGGCAAGCAGGACGTCATGTTTGCCGGTGGCGGCGAGGAGGAGCACTGGACCCTGAGCGCCATGTTCGACGCCATGGGCGCGCTGTCCAGCAAGTACAACGACACCCCCACCACCGCCTCGCGCCCCTATGACGCGACCCGGGACGGCTTTGTGATCTCCGGCGGCGGCGGCATCGTGGTGCTGGAAGCCCTGGAGCACGCCCTGGCCCGCGGCGCAAAGATCTACGGCGAAGTGGTGGGCTACGGCGCCACCTCCGACGGCTACGACATGGTCGCGCCTTCCGGCGAGGGCGCGGTGCGCTGCATGCGCCAGGCCAGCGCCGGTCTCAAGGGTCCCATCGACTACATCAACGCCCACGGCACCTCGACGCCGGCCGGCGATATGCAGGAGCTGGGCGCCATCAAGCAGGTCTTTGCCGGCACCACCATCCCCGCTATCAGCTCCACCAAGTCACTGGCCGGCCACTCGCTGGGCGCTACCGGCGTGCACGAGGCGATCTACTGTCTGCAGATGATGCAGCACAACTTTATTGCCGCGTCGGCCAATATCACCGAGCTGGACCCCGCCGCCGAGGGCATGCCCATCGTGCGCACCCGCCAGGACAACGTGACCCTGAACCGGGTGATGTCCAACAGCTTCGGTTTTGGCGGGACCAACGCCTGCCTGGTGTTCGAGCGGTACCAGGGCTGAGATAGACACCGCCCGGGGCTTTGCGGGCCCGGGCGGCAAGGTCAGGGATGACCCGCCGCCATGCGCACCAACGCCGAATATTTCAGAACGTAAATACGCGTATTTTCGGATTCAGCATCTGGGCGCCCATTTCCGGCGGCGCGGCAACGCCCACTCCCTCGATCAGGTCGTCCTCGCTGTAGCCGCTGTTGGGCAGGTAAAGCGCGCAGACATTGGCGACACCACCCTGTTTCAACAGGCCGCGCAGCATCTGGCCGGGCGTCACCTCTTTCGGCTTCAGGGTGGACGCGGTATAGCGCTTTAGCGCCAGATCCCCCGCCTTGTCACACAACAGCACATTCACCCGTGCTCCCTGCTGGGCCATGGTATTGGACAGCACCATCGCCATGCCCTGAGTCTGCAGGGACTCGCTTGTAAGAATCACCAGGACTTCCTCAACCATGTGCTGATCTCCCGCTTGGACACCGTGGGGGGCAACGGCAAGCATGGCCGCTGCGATAAGTGCGCTGAGTGTTTTGATCATTCTGACGTGCTCCTTGGTAGGCCGGCGGCAATCCATGCAGACAATGTAACCCACCGTCTAAAGGGGCGGGGCTGGCTGCTTGCCACAGGCGCGCGCCCCCTGCCCGGGCAATGGCTGCGTGCGGCAAAAGCAGGCGGACTGTAGCGCATCTCTCACGCCGTGTTCAGCGATTCTCGCCGCGGCGGGCCCCTGGATTGTAAACGCCGCCAGGTTGCGGGGCTTGCATGGCCACCCTGGACGGAGACATTGGACAGTTGCTCCGACCATGGCGTACATTCGGACCCGTAGCTTGGGAATCCGCCCAAGGGGAGGCCATGACACGGCCGCCCACACGCAGCAGCGAGACGACAGCCGGCGCTCTTTGCTGTCTGTTTTCTCTCAGTGGCTGTCCCGTCGACGACTTTCCCGTAGTCAAGACTTACATCGCCAGGAACCCGGCGGTTGTGACTCGCAGGATTGAAATCAAAGGTTGATTCGTTCGACTGTCGATTTTCATTCACACGCAGGAGTTACACGATATGACCGTAGCCAAAGTTATTGAAATATCAGCCGATTCCACCCAGAGCTTCGAGGATGCCATCCAGCGCGGCATCCAGGAGGCCGAGAAGTCCCTCAAGAACGTGCGCGGCGCCTGGGTGGCCGAGCAGAAGGTGATCGTCGAGGGCGGCAAAGTCACGAGCTATCGCGTCAATATGCGCGTGAGTTTCGTCCTCAAGTAGCTGTCAGGGCGACAGGGCAGGGCCCACACCCTGCCCGCAGGCCCGATGCCATCGCCGCTGAAGCCAGGGGGGTCTCCAGGATTGCGCTGCGCGCAGCACAGGCAGCGCCGCCTGTCCAAAATCACCCGGAATAAAAAGATATTTTGAGGCCGTTTTCAACGCCGCACCGGCACCCGGGCCACTGTTCAGCCGTCTGCTAGGCCAGCAGTTCGCTCAATAACACGACCTCCACCGCGTCACCCGGCGCCAGGGTGGTGCCGGGCGGTATTATTGCCAGCGCATCCGCCCAGACCGCCGAGGCCAGCACCCCTGAGCTCTGGTTGGGGTACCGGCTGACGACTTGGCGACCATCCAGTTCCTCCACCCGCACCCGCAGGTACTCCTGGCGGCTGCCCGCCTCAGTCCAGCAGAATGCGGCCGGCAGCCGCCAGCGCCTTGGGCGGCCTGTCCGCCGCCCCTGCATCTGCAGCAGACAGGGGCGGGCCACGATCAGCAGGGTCACGAAGCTCGACGCCGGATTGCCCGGCAGGCCGAAGAAAGGCTTGCCGCGGTAGCGGCCGTAGGCCAGGGGCTTGCCGGGTTTGATGGCCAGTTTCCAGAGCTGCAGTTGGCCGCCTTGCTGCAGTGCCGTTTTGACATGGTCCTCCTCCCCCGCCGACACCCCGCCGGAACTGATGATGCAGTCGGCGCGCCCGGCAACGGCGTCCAGCGCCGCCAGTGTGGCCGGCAGGGTGTCGGGCACGATGCCGCCATCCACGGCCTCGAAGCCGAGCTGGCGCAGCAGGGCCAGCAGCATGATCCGGTTGGAGTTATAGATCTGGCCCGGCCCCAGCGGCCGGCCGGGCTCCACCAGCTCGTCGCCGGTCGAGAGCACGGCCACCCGCAGCCGCCGGTACACGGGAATTTCCGCGATGCCCACCGCCGCGAGCAGGCCCAGGGCCGCGCCGTCCAGGCGTGTGCCCGCCGCGATCACCTGCTGGCCGCGCACCATGTCCTGGCCGCGCGGGCGCACATGCTGGCCGCGCTCCGCCGCCGCCGTGAGTCGCACCTGGGCGCCCTCGCGCTGACAGTCTTCCTGCATCACGACCGTATCGGCGCCTTCCGGCATTTCCGCGCCGGTAAAAATCTGCGCGGCGGTGCCCGGCTTCAGTGGCCGGGGTGCATGGCCTGCGGCGATGCGCTGGCTGACCGGCAGGCTGGCGCCGGCCGCCGCATCGACGGCGCGCAGCGCATAGCCGTCCATGGCGCTGTTGTCTGTGGGAGGGACGTCGACGGGCGCCAGCTGGTCCTCCGCCAGCACCCGGCCCAGCGCATCGCCCAGGGCCAGGCGCTCGGTGCCCACCACCAGGCCACAGTCAGCCAGCAGCGCCGCCAGCGCCTCGTCGACGGGGGTCAGTCGTGACCGGGATTGGGGCATGGTTACGCGCCCCGGCGAACCGTGAGCACGCCGGCAAAATTGCAGGGGCGGTGGCGGCTGTCCAGCTGCTCGCGAATGATGCCCTCCCAGGCGTCGCGGCAGGCGCCGGTGGAGCCGGGGACGCAGAAGATCACCGTGTTGTTGGCGAAGCCCGCCAGGGCCCGGGACTGGATCGTGGAACTGCCGATGGTCCGGTGGGAGAGCTGGCGAAACAGCTCGCCAAAGCCTTCGACCTGCTTGTCAAACAGCACCGCCACCGCCTCGGGCGTGGAGTCGCGGCCGCTGAAGCCGGTGCCGCCGGTGACCACCACCGCCTGGATCGCCGGGCTGGCGATCCAGGCTGAAATCACGGCGCGGATCTGGTAGATGTCGTCGGGCACGAGCTGCCTGTCCAGCACATTGTGGCCGGCTGTGCGCAGCGCGTCCGCCAGATACTGGCCGGAACTGTCCTCGGCCGGGCTGCGGCTGTCGGACACGGTCAGGACCGCCGCGCCCAATGCCTGGAATGCGTCGCTGGCCTTGCTCATGACGGCTCCTGCTGTTGTTCCTGCGCGTGGATGCGCTTGAGACTGTGATTCAGAAAGCTGCGCCAGGGCAGCTGCTTGATACCGAAATGGTCGCGGATCTGCTGGCAGGCCAGTATCGGCACGGTCATCGGCTGATCCTCGCTGGCCTGCATCTGCACGCCGCTGATATCCCAGTACTGGGAGGCGTTGGCGAGCACATTCTCCGCAAACTCGTAGCAGCTGGTCGCCCCCGCCGCCGTGTAGTGGTAGGTCTGCCAGCAATCGGCACCGCAGGCCAGCTGGTCCAGCATCGCCGACAGCACCCGGGCCAGATCGGTGATATGGGTGGGCGGGCACTGGCGCGTGGTGGACAGACGCAGCTCACCGCCACCGCGCAGCGCCAACACCAGACTGTGCAGACGGCCATGCTGGGCGGCACCGAACAGCTCACCGCTGCGCAGGATCAGGCTTTTCAGGGGGCGTTCCCGCAATTGCTGTTCCCGCCAGGCCAGCTCCTCACCCAGAGCATTGAGGGGGGCCGGAGGCGCAGTCTCCGGCTGCGGACCGTCGGCCGCGCCCAGTACCCGGGCGTCCGAGATCAACAGATAGGGCAACTCGAGCTGTTCGCAGGCATCCAGCAACTGCAGATAGCGATCGCGGCCCAGCGCCGGTGCGCGGCCGTGACTGGCCATATCCACCACCAGCCCTGCCCGGCTCTGCCGCAACACGCTGCGCCATGGCTGGGTGCTGATAGCCGCCGGTGCCAACGCGTGGTGCTGGCGGTCGCGCTGATCCAGCCACTGGATCACGACCTCGCGCAGCGCCGAAGGCTCGGCCAGCACCAGCGGCTTCACTGTGATTCCGTTACTGTGCCCTTCAGAAGGGGATATCGTCGTCAAAATCGTCAAAGCTGGGAGCCGACTGCGGGGACGTCTCCACCGATGGCGCTTCGCGGCGCGGGGCCGGTGCATTGCCGCCACCGCCCTGGGCGCGCTGGCTGCGCTGGCCGCCACCGCGTCTGTCGTCACCCATATCAGCGCCCATATCAGCGCCCATGTCGCCGCTGCCACTGCCACCGCGGCCGTCCAACATCTGCATCTGATCGGCGACGATCTCGGTGGTATAGCGGTCCTGGCCGTCCTGGCCCTGCCATTTGCGGGTACGCAGGCTGCCTTCGATATAGACCTTGGAGCCTTTGCGCAGGTACTCGCCGGCGATTTCCGCCAGCTTGTTGAAGAACACCACCCGGTGCCACTCGGTGCGCTCCTGCTGCTGACCGGTCTGGCGGTCGTTCCAGGTCTCCGACGTCGCCAACCGGATATTGGTGACGCCTCCGCCGGAAGGCATATAGCGCGTCTCGGGGTCCTGCCCCAGGTTGCCTATCAGGATGACCTTGTTGATGCCGCGCGCCATGCCGTTCTCCGCTTGCCTGTGTATGTCAGGACACTGCTATTGCGCGTCCACGATGGCGACAGACTATACCCAAAAGACCCCTGAGCGAACAGTCGCGCACAATATTCACGGCCGCCTTTGCCCGCCGTTCCGGCCAGCCGATATACTGGCCTGCTTTGATCGACGGCGGGCACGGCATGAGCAAGATCGTTGTACGGGGTGCGCGCACCCACAACCTCAAGAACATCGATGTGGACATCCCCCGCGACAAACTGGTGGTGATCACCGGGCTGTCGGGTTCCGGCAAGTCCTCGCTGGCCTTCGATACCCTGTACGCGGAGGGCCAGCGCCGCTATGTGGAGTCGCTGTCCACCTACGCCCGTCAGTTTCTGTCGATCATGGAGAAGCCCGACGTAGACCATATCGAGGGCCTGAGCCCGGCGATCTCCATCGAGCAGAAATCGACCTCCCACAACCCACGCTCCACCGTGGGCACCATCACTGAAATCTACGACTACCTGCGCCTGCTGTTTGCCCGCGCGGGGGAGCCGCGCTGCCCCGAGCACGCGGTGCCACTGCGGGCCCAGACTGTGAGCCAGATGGTGGACGGTGTGCTCAGCCAACCCGTCGACAGCCGCTGGATGCTGCTGGCGCCGGTGATTCGCGAACGCAAGGGCGAGCATCTGCAGGTCATCGAGCAGCTGCGCAGCCAGGGCTTTGTGCGCGCCCGCATCGACGGCCAGGTAGTCGAGCTGGACGCGGTTCCCGACCTCGAGAAGAACCGCAAGCACAGCATTGACGTGGTGGTGGACCGGTTCAAGATTCGCGCTGACCTGCAGCAGCGGCTGGCCGAGTCCTTTGAGACAGCTCTGGAGCTCAGCGACGGCATCGCAGTGGTCGTGCCGATGGACGGCGACGGCGCGGACCTGATGTTTTCCGCGCGCTTTGCCTGCCCCCAGTGCGGCTACAGCCTGGGCGAACTGGAGCCGCGGCTGTTCTCCTTCAACAACCCCGCCGGCGCCTGCACCAGCTGCGACGGCCTTGGAGTCAAGCAGTACTTCGACCAGGCGCGGCTGATCCTGCATCCGGAGGCCAGCCTGGCCGAGGGCGCCATCCGCGGCTGGGACCGTCGCTCGGTGTACTACTTCCATATGCTGACATCCCTGGCAACCCACTACGGTTTCGATATCGACACCCCCTGGGAACAGCTGCCGAAGAAGTTTCAGCAGGTCATTCTGCAGGGGTCGGGCAAGGATGAGATCAGCTTCTCCTATGTCAACGACCGCGGCGATCTTTTCCAGCGCACCCATACCTTTGAGGGCGTAATCCCCAATATGGAGCGCCGCTACCGCGACACCGAGTCGCAGATGGTGCGCGAGGAACTGGCGCGCTACCTCAGCTCACAGCCCTGCCCCGAATGTGGCGGCACCCGCCTCAAGCGCGAAGCGCGCCATGTGTTTATCAAGAAGAACAACCTCCCCGCGATCACCGCACTGCCCATCGCAGACGCGCTCAGCTATTTCGAAACACTGAAACTGCGGGGTCGCCAGGGCCAGATCGCGGAGAAGATCCTCAAGGAAATCCGCGATCGCCTGCGCTTTCTGGTGGACGTCGGCCTCAACTACCTGACGCTGGATCGCGCGGCCGACAGCCTGTCCGGCGGCGAGGCCCAGCGCATCCGCCTCGCCAGCCAGATCGGTGCCGGCCTGGTGGGGGTCATGTACATCCTCGACGAGCCCTCCATCGGCCTGCACCAGCGCGACAACGAGCGCCTGCTGGGCACACTCAACCACCTCCGCGACCTGGGCAACACGGTGATCGTGGTGGAGCACGACGAAGACGCCATACGCGGCGCGGACTACATCATTGATATCGGTCCCGGCGCCGGCGTTCACGGCGGCCAGGTCGTCGCGGCGGGCACGCTGAAGGATATCCTTGCCAGCAAGCACTCACTGACTGGACAGTATCTGTCGGGCAAGCTGCGCATTGAGGTGCCGACCAAACGCACCCCGCGCAGCGAACATCGGCTGGTGCTGCGCGGCGCCCGCGGCAACAACCTCAAGAACCTGACCCTGGAACTGCCGCTGGGGCTGATGACCTGCGTCACCGGCGTATCCGGCTCCGGCAAGTCGACCCTGATCAACAACACCCTGTACCCGATTGCCGCCACCGCGCTCAATGGCGCCACCACCCTGACGCCCGCCCCCTACGACGAGATCGAGGGTATTGAGCAGGTCGACAAGTGCATCGACATCGACCAGAGCCCCATCGGCCGCACGCCGCGCTCCAACCCCGCGACCTACGCCGGAATCTTCACGCCCATCCGCGATTTGTTTACCGGCACCCAGGAAGCCCGCGCCCGGGGCTACAAGCCCGGCCGCTTCAGTTTCAACGTCAAGGGTGGGCGCTGCGAGGCCTGCCAGGGCGACGGCGTCACCAAGGTGGAGATGCATTTCCTGCCCGATATCTATGTCGCCTGCGATATCTGCAAGGGCAAGCGCTACAACCGCGAGACCCTGGAGATCACCTACAAGGGCAAGAACATCCACGAAGTGCTGGACATGACCGTGGAGGAGGCCCAGGACTTCTTCCAGAACGTCCCCGCGATCGCCAAGCGACTTCAGACCCTGATGGACGTGGGCCTGTCCTACATCCGCCTGGGCCAGGCCGCCACCACCCTGTCCGGCGGCGAGGCCCAGCGGGTCAAGCTGTCCCGTGAGTTGTCCAAGCGCGATACCGGCAAGACCCTTTATATACTGGACGAGCCCACCACGGGCCTGCACTTCCAGGACATCAAGCAATTGCTCGCCGTGCTGCACCGGCTGCGGGACCACGGCAATACCGTGGTGGTGATAGAGCACAATCTGGATGTGATCAAGACCGCTGACTGGATTGTCGACCTGGGCCCCGAAGGCGGCAGCGGCGGCGGTGAAATCGTTGCCACAGGCACACCCGAGGATATCGCCGCCCACCCGACGTCCCACACCGGGCGCTTTCTCAAGCCGCTGTTAGCCCGCGATACTGCGCCCCGGGCGCGTCGGGCCTGACCGGCGCCGACGTCCCGACAGCAGCCCTGCAAAACGCCGGGGCATAAAAAAACGGGCACGAAGCCCGTTTTTTTATCGCTTGTTTTCCAGCGTCTGGCGGTCTGGCCCGCGCTTACTCGTCGCTGTCGTCGCCCGCAGTCACCGGACGATCAACCAGCTCGACGTAGGCCATGGGCGCATTGTCGCCAGCGCGGAAACCGCACTTCAGAATGCGCAGATAACCACCGGGGCGCGCTTCATAACGCGGGCCCAGCTCGGTGAACAGCTTGCCGACCACGGCTTTGTTGCGCAGCCGGTCGAAAGCCAGGCGACGGTTCGCCACGCTGTCCTTCTTGCCCAGGGTGATCAGCGGCTCCGCATAGCGGCGCAGCTCCTTGGCCTTGGGCAGCGTGGTCTTGATCAGTTCGTGCTCCAGCAAGGACTCCGTCATATTGCGGAACATCGCCTTGCGATGCGAGCTGTTGCGGTTCAGGCGGCGGCCACTATTACGATGACGCATAACACAGTTCCTTAGACTTCCATTGCTTCACAGCAATCGGGTTGCGACAAGGCCTCAGGAGAGAACCTTGTCATCGTTACGCAAACTGGCGGGCGGCCAGTTGTCCAGACGCAGACCCAGGGACAAGCCACGGGACGCGAGCACGTCTTTGATCTCGGTCAGCGACTTCTTGCCCAGATTTGGCGTCTTGAGCAATTCGACTTCCGTGCGCTGTACCAGGTCGCCGATGTAGTAAATATTTTCTGCCTTCAGACAGTTTGCAGACCGCACCGTCAACTCCAGGTCGTCGACCGGACGCAACAGAATCGGGTCCACGTCGTCGGCACGCGCCTCGGGCTCGGCCTCGCCTTCCCCTTCCAGGTCGACAAACACGGCCAGCTGCTGCTGCAGGATGGTCGCGGCGCGACGGATGGCTTCCTCGGGATCCAGCGTCCCGTTGGTCTCCAGGTCCAGTACCAGTTTGTCGAGGTCAGTGCGCTGCTCAACCCGCGCGGCTTCCACCACGTAGGTCACGCGCTGAACCGGGCTGTAGGTCGCGTCCAGCTGCAGGCGACCGATCGCGCGGGTCTCCTCCTCGGGATTCTCGCGGGCATCGGCGGGCTGGTAGCCGCGGCCACGGCCCACGGTGAGCTTCATCTTGATCTCACCGCCGTCGTTCAGCGTGCAGATCACGTGCTCGGGGTTCTTGATCTCGACATCGTGATCCAACTGGATATCGCCAGCAGTCACCACACCCGGGCCCTTCTTGGTCAGGCTCAGGGTGGTCTGCTCCTTGCCGTGCATAACAATAGCCACGCCTTTGAGGTTGAGCAGCACTTCGATGACGTCTTCCTGGACGCCCTCCATCGCGCTGTACTCGTGCAACACGCCATCGATCTCGACCTCGATGATGGCGCAGCCAGGCATAGAGGACAGCAGTATCCGACGCAGGGCGTTGCCCAGTGTGTGGCCGAAGCCACGCTCCAGAGGCTCCAGCGTCACCCTTGCATGGGTGGGGCTAACCTCATCGACGTCTATGACGCGGGGCGTCAGAAATTCATTCACAGCATATTGCATACAAAGCACCCGTCGTGATGTGTCCCTGGTTCAAGCTTACTTCGAGTACAACTCAACGATCAGGTTTTCGTTGATCTCGGAGGACAGTTCGCTACGTTCCGGATAGGCTTTGAACAGGCCTTCCATCTTCTTGGTATCGACCTGCAGCCACTCAACGCCACCACGCTGCTCTGCCAGCGAAATCGCCTGCTGAATGCGCAACTGCTTCTGGGCCTTGTCGCGTACCGTAACCACGTCCCCGGGCTTGACCAGGTAAGAGGGTATCGTCACCGCCTGGCCATTCACCCGAATCGACTTGTGGGCGACCAGCTGCCGGGATTCAGCGCGCGTCGCGCCAAAACCCATCCGGTAAACAACGTTGTCGAGACGCGACTCCAGCAGACGCAGCAGGTTTTCACCGGTTGCACCTTTCTGGCGGGCCGCCTCCTGATAATAGTTGCGGAACTGCTTCTCCAGCACGCCGTAGATCCGGCGAACTTTCTGCTTTTCACGCAGCTGCACACCGTAGTCGGACAGGCGGCTGCGACGCGCGCCGTGCTGGCCGGGTGCAGTCTCGCTCTTGCATTTGGCATCCAGCGGGCGGACGCCACTCTTCAAAAACAGGTCAGTGCCTTCCCGACGCGAAAGCTTGCAGGTCGGGCCAATATATCGAGCCATCGTCTAATCCTCTCGCTTTCCCAGGTTACACACGACGTTTCTTGGGAGGACGACAGCCGTTGTGCGGGATAGGCGTCACGTCCGTAATATTACCGATCTTGTAGCCGCAGTTGTTCAGTGCGCGCACTGCTGACTCACGACCGGGACCAGGGCCCTTGACTTGTACATCGAGGTTTTTGAGCCCGTACTCCTTGGCCGCCACGCCCGCGCGCTCTGCCGCGACCTGCGCCGCAAACGGGGTGCTCTTGCGTGAGCCGCGGAAGCCTGAACCACCGGAGGTAGCCCAGCTCAGGGTGTTGCCCTGACGATCGGTAATGGTGATGATCGTGTTGTTAAAGGAAGCATGAATATGCGCAACGCCATCGGCGACGGTCTTCTTGACCTTCTTGCGCGGCGCTTTTGCAGCTGGTTTTGCCATTGAAAACTCTCACTCTAATATCAGCACTACACATTGGGGTGTAGCTACACTAAAGCTCGAAGCCGGCACCAGGCCGGCTTGAGATTTGTTTACTTGCGTATCGGCTTGCGGGGGCCCTTGCGGGTCCGGGCATTGGTTTTGGTGCGCTGACCACGCACTGGCAGCCCGCGGCGGTGACGCAAGCCACGGAAACAGCCCAGGTCCAGCAGGCGCTTGATGCTCATCGACACCTCGCGGCGCAGGTCGCCTTCGACGCCGATCTTGGCAATCTCATTGCGCAGGCTGTCGAGCTGCTCTTCGCTCAACTCCGAGACCTTGGCCGTTTCGGCCACGCCGGTGGTAGAGCACAGCTGGCGGGCGGTCGTGCGGCCTATACCGTAGATATAGGTCAGCGAGATCACCGTGTGCTTGTTGTCCGGAATATTAACTCCAGCGATACGGGCCATTCAGTCACTCCACTCGTTTTGCCGATCTCTGCCCAGCGCACACCCGGCGCGAAAGGCGCAGGATTCTAGCGCCGACAGGGACAAAGATCAATCGTTTAAACTCAGCCCTGGCGCTGTTTATGGCGCGGCTCGGCCTTGCAGATCACCCGCACACTGCCTCTGCGCTTAACTATCTTGCAATTGCGGCAGATTTTTTTTACCGATGCTTGCACTTTCATAGCACTTCCCCTGACTCCACCAGCGCTGACTGTTCAGCGCCGTCCAAAACTTTTCAAATTCGACTTTTTGAGCAGCGAATCGTACTGATGGGACATCAGATGCGACTGCACCTGGGACATAAAGTCCATGACCACTACCACTACGATCAGCAGCGACGTACCGCCCAGGTAGAACGGCACGTTCCAGACCACCACCAGCGCCTGCGGTAGCAGGCAGACCAGCGTCATGTACAACGCCCCGAACACCGTCAACCGGGTCAACACCCCGTCAATATACTGCGCAGTCTGCACACCCGGCCGGATACCCGGCAGGTAGGCCCCGGAGCGCTTGAGGTTGTCCGCCACTTCCTGCGGGTTGAACATCAGCGCGGTATAGAAAAAGCAGAAAAACACGATCAGGGCACTGAACAACAGGATATTCAGCGGCTGACCCGGGCCGATCGCCAACGCCAGCTCCTGCAGCCACTCCGACCCTTCGCCGCCGCCCTGACCGAACCACTGCGCAATCGACGCAGGGAACAACAGTATCGAACTGGCAAAGATCGCCGGGATTACCCCCGACATATTGACTTTCAGCGGCAGGTGGCTGGACTGGGCCTGATACTGCCGGTTGCCGCGCTGCTGCTTCGCATAGTTCACAGTCACGCGGCGCTGGCCGCGCTCAATAAACACCACCAGGAACACCACTGCGATGGCCAGGGCCAGAATCAGCAACAGCACCAGAATATTCAGCTCGCCCTGGCGGGCCTGCTCCAGTGACTGCCCGATCGCGGAGGGCAGCCCGGCGACAATACCGGCAAAAATCAGCATCGAAATGCCGTTGCCGATGCCGCGCTCCGTCACCTGCTCACCCAGCCACATCATGAACACGGCCCCGGTGACCAGCGAAACCACCGACACGAAGTGGAAGGTCAGGCCGGGGTCGTAGGCCAGGCCCTGGTTGGCCATGCCGACGGTCATGCCCGTGCCTTGCACCAGCGCCAGACCTACGGTCAGGTAGCGCGTGTACTGGGTAATCCTGCGCCGGCCGGCCTCGCCCTCTTTCTTGAGAGCCTCCAGTTGCGGTGTCACCGCACTCAACAGCTGCATGATGATCGACGCCGATATATACGGCATGATCCCCAGCGCCAGAATACTCATGCGCTCCAGCGCACCACCGGAAAACATGTTGAACAGCCCCAGAATCGTTCCCTGGTTCTGGTTGAACATCGCCGCCAGCTGGTCCGGATTAATGCCCGGAACCGGAATATGGGTGCCGATGCGGTAGATAATCAAAGCCAGCAACAGAAAACGAAGGCGAGCCATCAGCTCGCCCAGACCGGATTGATTACCTGAGCCCAGCAGTCCCGGTTTAGCCATCAGTCTTCGACCTTGCCACCTGCCGCTTCAATCGCTTGACGCGCGCCCTTGGTGACTGCCAGACCCTTGATGGTCAGCGCTTTGTCGACATCGCCCGCCAGGAACACCTTGGCGCGCTCAATAGAGCGATTGACCAGGCCGGCGCGACGCAGGGCGTCGAGATCAACCAGTTCACCGTCAATCCTGTTCAACTCCGCGGTGCGGATCTGCGCGGTCACCATCGCGATGCGCGAGGTGAAGCCGTACTTGGGCAGACGCTTTTGCAGCGGCATCTGGCCGCCCTCAAAACCCGGGCGAACGCCGCCGCCTGCACGCGATTTCTGACCTTTGTGGCCGCGGCCACCGGTTTTGCCCAGGCCGCTGCCGATGCCACGGCCGACGCGCTTGCCGGCATGCTTGTGGCCGGGCGCCGGGCTCAAACTGTTCAGGCGCATATCGTCAGACATGGACTCAATCCTCAATGCGTACCAGATAATTCACTTTATTGATCATGCCGCGCACGGACGGGGTGTCTTCCACCTCGACAGTGTGGCCGATGCGACGCAGACCCAACCCGGCTACGCAAGCGCGGTGAGCCTTTACACGGCCGATGGCAGACCGCACTTGGGTCACTTTGATCTTCTTGGACATGATTGGGCCTCGACCACTCACTTACTCTAGAATTTGCTCGACGGTCTTACCGCGTTTGGCCGCGATCTGCTCCGGCGACTGCATGGTCCGCAACGCGTTGAAGGTTGCGCGCACGACGTTCACCGGGTTGGTGGAGCCGTAGCACTTGGCCAGTACGTTGTGAACGCCAGCCAGCTCGAGCACCGCCCGCACCGCGCCGCCGGCAATTACGCCGGTACCTGCCGATGCAGGCTGCATAAAGACCTTGGACGCGCCATGACGAGCCTTGACCGGATACTGAATGGTGTCGCCATTCAGATCGACCTGGATCATGTTGCGGCGCGCAGCTTCCATCGCCTTCTGAATCGCGACCGGCACTTCGCGCGCCTTGCCACGACCGAAGCCGACCTTGCCGCTGCCGTCGCCGACCACGCTCAGCGCGGTAAACGCAAAAATACGGCCGCCTTTGACAACCTTGGCAACGCGGTTGACCTGTACCAGCTTCTCCTGGAGGCCTTCGTTGTTGTCACGGCTGTCCCTACCTTTCTGATCGTTCTGTGCCATCACTTAATACCTTAAAATTGGAGTCCGGATTCACGAGCCGCTTCAGCGAGCGCCTTGACCCGGCCATGGTATTTATAGCCGCTGCGATCGAAAGCCAGCTCAGTGACGCCCGCATTCCTGGCGCGCTCGGCGATCAATCGCCCAACGCTGGCCGCAGCATCCTTGTTGCCGGTTGCGGCGCCGCGCAGATCCTTGTCCAGGGTCGAGGCCTGAGCCACCACCTTGTCCCCTTCGGGGGCTATGACCTGCGCGTAAATGTGCCTCGGCGTACGATGAACGCTGAGGCGAAAGGCGCCCAGCTCGCGAATTTTCACTCGCGAACGACGCGCACGACGAAGACGAGATTGTTTCTTTGCGCTCATAGCCTGTGCCTACCTTACTTCTTCTTCGCTTCTTTGCGGAGGATCGTTTCATCAGCGTAACGCACACCCTTGCCCTTATAGGGCTCCGGGGGACGAAACGCCCGAATTTCTGCGGCCGCCTGGCCCAGTACCTGCTTGCTCGAGGATTTCAGAACAATTTCTGTCTGGCTCGGCGTCTCGGCACTGACCCCTTCGGGCAACTGATAATCGATGGGATGGGAGAACCCAAGCGTCAGGTTCAGCGTGCTACCCGACGCCTTGGCGCGATAGCCCACCCCGGTCAACAGCAGTCGCCGCTCGAACCCTGTGCTGACGCCCACCACCATGTTGTTGACCAGTGCGCGCGCAGTGCCGGCCTGTGCCCAGCCTGCAGCGGTGTTCTCTTTCGGCGCAAACGACAGCTGCGCGCCGTCCTGCTGAACGGACACCAGGCCGTTCACTTCGAGCGCCAATACGCCCTTGCCGCCCTTGACGGAGATCTGCTGACCTTCGAGCTTTACTTCCACGCCCTTGGGCACGGAAATTGGGGCCTTTGCTACTCTTGACATTGTCGTAACTCGTTTCGCTGATTCTGATCAGAAAATCGTGCAGAGAACTTCACCGCCGATACCAGCCTTGCGGGCCGCACGATCAGTCATAACCCCACGGCTCGTGGAGACAATCGCTACACCCAACCCGGCGCGGATCTTCGGAATGGCGTTCTTGCCACTGTATACACGCAGGCCCGGGCGGCTGACGCGGTCGATTTCCGCGATAACCGGCTTGCCGTTGAAGTATTTCAACTCCAGGACAAGCTGCGGTTTGCCGTCATTCTGGTCGATGCGCTGCGAAGCGATATAACCTTCTTCCACCAGCACCCCGGCGACAGCGACCTTCAACGTCGAAGACGGCATGGAGACGGTAGCCTTGCCCGCCATCTGGGCATTGCGAATCCGGGTCAACATGTCAGCCAACGGATCTTGCATACTCATATATTGTGCTCCTGAAGCCGCGCGGCCAAATTACCAGCTGGACTTGACCAGGCCGGGCACGTCGCCCCGCATGGCCTTTTCACGCAACTGGTTACGGCAAAGACCAAACTTGCGATAAACCCCGCGTGGCCGCCCCGTCAGCTCACAGCGCCGCTGCTGCCGGCTGGGGCTCGCATCGCGCGGCAGCTTCTGAAGCTTCACCTGCGCGTCCCACTTCTCATCATCCGAAACCTTCGGATCACGAATGATCGCCTTCAGCGCCGCACGCTTGGACGCGTACTTGGCCACGGTCTTAGCGCGGCGCTTCTCACGTTCGATCATCGATGTCTTTGCCATATCTGCGGCCTGTCTCGTCTTGTCAGTTCTTAAAAGGAAAGTTGAACGCTCTCAGCAGCGCTCTGCCTTCGTCATCGGTGCGGGCGGTGGTGGTAATGGTGATATCCAACCCACGCAGCTTGTCCACCCGGTCGTAATCAATCTCCGGGAATATGATCTGCTCGGCGACGCCCATGGCGAAGTTACCGCGCCCATCAAAAGACTTGGCGCTGATGCCGCGGAAGTCACGCACCCGGGGAATCGCAATGCTGATCAGGCGGTCCAGGAACTCGTACATACGGTCACTGCGGAGCGTCACTTTACAGCCAATCGGCCAGCCATCGCGGATTTTGAAACCCGCGATCGACTTGCGCGCCTTGGTGACCACAGGCTTCTGGCCCGCGATCTGCTGCAGATCACCGAGCGCATTGTCGAGGATCTTCTTGTCGCCCACCGCCTCACCAACCCCCATGTTCAGGGTGATCTTGGTGATGCGGGGAACCTCCATTGGGTTCTTGAGGCCCAGCTCCTCCTGCAGCTTTGCGCGGAGCTCGGTGTCGTATAAAGCTTTAAGTCGTGCCATTGTCAGTTCCCAGCCCGCAATCAGGCATCAATCACTTCACCAGTGGACTTGAAGAAACGCACCTTCCTGCCATCCTCGAGAAACCGGAAGCCAACACGATCGGCCTTCTTGGTCTCCGGGTTGTATATCGCTACATTGGACACCTGCAACGGCGCCTCTTTCTCGACGATACCACCCGCGACGCCTGCCTGAGGATTGGGACGCTGGTGCTTCTTCACCATATTTATGCCGGACACCAGGACGCGATTGTCGTCGACAACACGCTGTATCGTTCCGCGCTTACCCTTGTCCTTACCGGTGATAACTATCACCTCGTCTTCGCGCTTGATCTTTCTCATCTGCCTATCCTCACAAGCCTCTCACGCCGCTCAAGCATTCGCCGAGTGGCTTACAGTACTTCGGGCGCCAGGGAGATGATTTTCATGAACTTCTCCCCGCGCAGTTCGCGTGTAACAGGCCCGAATATCCGCGTGCCGATCGGCGCCAGCTGATTATTGAGGAGCACAGCGGCGTTGTCGTCGAACTTGATCAGCGACCCATCAGCGCGACGCACACCCTTTTTGGTGCGCACTACCACAGCGCTCATGACCTGGCCCTTCTTGACCTTGCCACGAGGAATCGCTTCCTTGACCGTGACCTTGATCAGATCTCCCACGCGGGCGTAGCGACGGTGGGAGCCGCCCAAAACCTTGATACACATAACGCGGCGCGCACCGCTGTTATCCGCAACTTCCAAATACGACTCAGTCTGAATCATGACCTGCTCCGAACCCTGTTACCGTGCGCCGCAACCAAGAAACCAACCGACTCAAACAGTGACTGCGCGTTCTTCAATGCGCATCAGCGCCCAAGACTTGGTCTTGGAAAGAGGCCGGGTCTCCGCAATGGTGACAAGATCGCCGATCTTGCACTCGTTGTTCTCATCATGCGCATGAATCTTGGAGGAGCGCGTAATGATCTTTCCATACATCGGGTGCCTGACCCGACGCTCGACCAGGACGGTGATGGTCTTGTTCATCTTGTCGCTGATCACTTTGCCCGTGGCAACGCGACCATTGCTAGTAGCTTCTGCCATGTCAGTTACCCGCCTTCTGGTTGAGCACAGTCTTCACTCTCGCAATCGCCTTGCTGTTCTGCTTCAGCAAATGCGTCTGCGCCAGCTGGCCGGTAGCCTTCTGCATGCGCAGTTTAAATTGACCCTCAAGCAGCTTGGTAAGCGCCGCATTGAGCTCGTCGACTGATTTGTCGCGCAGTTCCGCCGCTTTCATCACAGTACCGTCCGCTTAACAAACGAAGTGGGGATGGGCAGCTTTGCCGCGGCCAGCGCGAATGCTTCACGCGCCAGCTCTTCCGTAACACCTTCCACTTCATACAGAACCCGACCCGGCTGAATCTGGGCTACCCAGTACTCAACCGCGCCCTTGCCTTTACCCATCCGCACTTCGAGCGGCTTCTTGGTGATCGGCTTATCGGGAAATACCCGAATCCAGATCTTGCCGCCGCGCTTGATGTGGCGCGTCATGGCCCGCCGGGCAGCTTCTATCTGCCGCGCAGTCAGCCGGCCACGCTCGGTAGCCTTCAGGCCGAACTCACCGAAGCTGACCTTGCTCCCGCGCTGTGCCAGGCCGCGATTGCGACCTTTGTGCTGCTTGCGGAATTTCGTACGCTTTGGTTGAAGCATCTCTTAAACCCTTAATTGCTTCCGCTCTTCTTGGCACGGCTGTCAGTGGCTTCCGCCACGTCGAGAATTTCGCCCTTGAAGATCCAAACCTTCACACCGATGATGCCGTAGGTCGTTCTGGCTTCATGCGTTGCATAATCGATATCTGCACGCAGCGTGTGCAGCGGCACACGGCCTTCCCGATACCACTCGGTGCGCGCAATCTCTGCGCCACCAACGCGGCCACTCACCTGCACCTTGATTCCTTCAGCGCCCTGGCGCATCGCGTTCTGCACGACGCGCTTCATGGCGCGACGAAACATAACGCGCCGCTCGAGCTGCTGGGCGATATTCTGCGCAACCAGCTTGGCATCCAGATCCGGTCGACGGATCTCTTCGATGTTGATGTGCACGGGCACACCCATCTTGACCGCCAGCTCCTTGCGAAGCTTGTCGACGTCCTCGCCTTTCTTGCCGATAACGATTCCCGGACGAGCCGTATGAATCGTGATGCGAGCGGTCTGCGCAGGGCGCTCGATCACCACCCGACTTACCGACGCGTTATCCAGCTTCTCGCGAATGTACTCGCGCACCCGGATGTCAGTAACCAGTTGCTGCGCGTAATTCTTGCGTCCGGCATACCAGATCGAATTATGATCCTTGATAATGCCCAGCCGGATGCCTGTCGGGTGTACTTTCTGACCCATCTGGTCGTCTCCTAACTCAGCCTTCGCTATCGGCGACTTTCACCGTGATGTGGCAAGTTCTTTTCATGATTCTGTCGGCCCGGCCTTTGGCGCGGGGACGAATACGCTTCATGGTCATACCTTCGTCGACGCAGATAGTCGACACTCGCAACTCATCGACATCCGCGCCTTCGTTGTGCTCGGCGTTCGCAATGGCGGAGTTGAGAACCTTCCTGACCATCACAGCCGCTTTCTTAGGGCTGAACGTCAGTATATTAAGAGCCTCTTCCACACCCTTTCCACGAACCTGGTCGGCCACCAGGCGCGCTTTCTGTGCGGAGATGCGCGCACCTTTCAAACGTGCCATAACTTCCATCGTCGCAACCCTCAACCGTACTCAGCGCCTGGCTTTCTTGTCTGCGACATGACCCTTAAAGGTCCGCGTCGCAGCAAATTCGCCCAATTTATGACCAACCATATCTTCAGAGATCAGTACCGGAACGTGCTGCCTGCCGTTGTGAACGGCGATGGTCAAGCCCACCATATCCGGTGCAATCATCGAACGGCGCGACCAGGTCTTGATCGGGCGACGATCGTTGGCCTGTGCGGCAACCTCGACCTTCTTCATCAGGTGAAGGTCGATGAACGGGCCTTTTTTCAGTGAACGCGGCACAATCTCATCCTCTCTGGTATTCCTATAAACCCGTCTTCAACAGGCTTACTTAGTTCTGCGGCGCACGATCTGATCAGTGGTGCGCTTGTTCTTGCGTGTTTTGTAACCCTTGGTGGGCACGCCCCAGGGCGTAACCGGGTGACGGCCGCCCGAGGTACGACCCTCACCACCGCCGTGCGGGTGATCCACCGGGTTCATGGCGACACCGCGGACGGTGGGACGCACACCACGCCAGCGCGCAGCACCGGCCTTGCCGAGCTTGCGCAGGCTGTGCTCACCGTTGGACACTTCGCCCAGCGTGGCGCGGCACTCGGCCAGCACCTTGCGCATTTCACCACTGCGCAGGCGCAGCGTTGCGTATTGCCCTTCGCGCGCCACCAGCTGCACACCGGCGCCTGCACTGCGGGCCAGCTGTGCACCCTTGCCAGGCTTCATTTCGATACAGTGCACAACACTACCCAGCGGTATATTGCGCAGCGGCAGGCAGTTGCCAGGCTTGATCGCGGCGCCGTCTCCGGACTCCAGTACGTCGCCAGCCTGCACACCCTTGGGTGCAATGATGTAACGTCGCTCGCCATCTGCGTACAGCACAAGCGCAATGTGCGCGGTGCGGTTGGGATCATACTCCAGGCGCTCGATCTTGCCGGGAATACCGTCCTTGTTGCGCCGGAAGTCAACCAGGCGGTAGTGCTGCTTGTGACCGCCGCCCACGTGCCGGGTGGTGATACGTCCGTTGTTGTTGCGGCCACCATTCCTGCTCTGCGGCTCAAGCAGCGCCTTGTGGGGCGCGCCTTTGTGCAGCTCAGGCGTAACGATCCGCACCTGAAAACGACGACCCGGAGAAGTCGGCTTGCTCTTTACAATCGCCATCTGACCAGACTCCTCTTTTACTCAATCACAGCAAAGTCAATGTCATGACCCTGCTCAAGGCGTACATATGCCTTCTTCCAGTTCGGCTTGCTCGCCAAACCATGCTTGTTCTGCTTGACCTTGCCCTTCACGTTCAGGGTTTGCACATTGACAACCTTGACTTTGAAAAGCTTTTCAACGGCCCTTCTGATCTCGAGCTTGGTCGCGGACGGCAGCACTTTGAAAACCACCTGGTTGCGCGTCTCCGCACTCGTTGCCGCTTTTTCGGAGACGTGCGGCCCGAGCAGAACTTTGTATACACGCTCCGGATTCATCCCAGCATCTCCTCAAACTTCTTCAGCGCCGGCACGGTGACCAGCACTTTGTCATAGGCAATCAAGCTGACCGGATCGACCCCGTTCACATCGCGCACGTCAACCTTTTCCAGATTGCGCGACGCGAGGTAGAGGTTCTGGCTCACATCCTCCGAAATGATCAGCACATCGCTGAGGCCGTAGTCACCGAGCCCCTTCAACAACAGCTTGGTCTTGGGCTGCTCAACCGCAAAATCCTCCACCACGACCAGGCGATCCTGACGTGCAAGCTCCGACAATATGGAGCTCAGCGCCGCGCGGTACATCTTGCGGTTGACCTTCTTCGAATGATCCTGCGGACGCGCGGCAAAGGTTACCCCACCGGAACGCCAGATCGGCGAGCGACTGGAGCCGGCACGGGCCCGACCGCTGCCCTTTTGGCGCCAGGGCTTTTTGCCACCACCACGAACCTCTGCACGGGTCTTCTGTGCACGGGACCCCTGGCGACCGCCCGCCATATAGGCAGTGACCACCTGATGGATAAGGTCTTCATTGTACTCGCGGGCAAAGGTAGTGTCCGACACACTGACGGTGCCAGCCGCGCCACTGCCGGGCTTAGCAATATTCAATTCCATTGCTTATCCCCCTAGGAATGCTTTGCTTTGACCGCCGGGCGGACGATAACGTCGCCACCCGGTGCGCCGGGAATGGCGCCCTTGATCAACAGCAGATTGCGCTCGGCATCGACGCGCACAACCTCGAGGGTCTGCACGGTAACCCGCTCAGCGCCCAGGTGGCCCGCCATCTTCTTGCCCTTGAATACCCGCCCCGGGGTCTGGTTCTGACCGATAGAACCCGGTACGCGATGGGAGAGTGAGTTGCCGTGGGTGGCGTCCTGGGTGCGGAAGTTCCAGCGCTTTACCACGCCCTGGAAGCCCTTGCCCTTGGATGTGCCGGTGACATCAACGCGCTGACCGGGCTCAAAATGCGCCACCGTCAGCTCCGCGCCGACTTCCGGCTCGCTGTCGCCATCTTCGAGACGAAACTCCCACAGGCCGCGACCCGCTTCGACCCCGACCTTGGCGAAATGGCCGGCCTCGGGCTTGCTGATGCGGGACGCCTTACGGGAACCCGAAGTCACCTGTATGGCGCGATAGCCATCGCTATCGACCGTCTTGACACAGGTCACCCGATTGGGCTCGACTTCGATGACGGTAACGGGGATCGAAACACCGTCTTCTGTAAACACGCGAGTCATACCGCTTTTGCGGCCGACCAAACCGATAGTCATTTTTCTAACCTCTCAGTGTACGGGGCTTGAACCCTCTACGGCCGCTCTTTCGAGCGTTACACTACCCAGGGCTCAACGACCCCTGAGCGGGCCTTTAAGGCTGTAGTACTGCTCTTTTGCTGTAGACACGCAACTCAGCCGAGGCTGATCTGGACATCCACACCTGCCGCCAAGTCCAACTTCATAAGCGCGTCAACCGTTTTCTCGGTTGGCTCGACAATGTCCAGCATCCGCTTGTGAGTGCGGAGCTCGTACTGATCACGAGCGTCCTTGTTCACGTGCGGCGATGTCAGCACGGTGTAGCGCTCCTTTCGCGTGGGCAGCGGGATGGGACCGCATACCTGGGCGCCGGTGCGCTTGGCCGTGTCGACAATCTCCTGAGCGGACGCATCGATCAGACGGTGGTCGAAAGCTTTCAAACGAATGCGGATTCGCTGACTCTGCACCTGACCAATACTCCCGTTCTAGTCAAAAATTTGGGCGCCTGACCGAGGGTTAGACGCCCGAAAAATGGAAGCGGAATGTTAAAGACCGCCCCCTCGTCTGTCAACAGTCAGACGCAAGATAATTTGCGCCGGCAACTACCAATCAACGCCTGAGCGGACAACCGGTGTCGCCCTGGGGCGCCTGAACCGGTGTCACTCTATACAGCGCTGCCAATAGCTATACAGAGATGCCGATAGCACCGAATCTGCTGGCGCTGCGATCGCTCTCTTACGCCCAGCCTGCCGATACCGGCTGTGACCTGTACCAGGACCTCACCGAAGCTCGGCATGACCCACAGCCGTCCCCGGCGCTACGCCAGGCGCAGCACCGGGCGGCGCACTTACTCCAGGACCTTGGCGACGACGCCAGCGCCCACGGTCCGGCCACCTTCGCGGATCGCGAAGCGCAGGCCGTCTTCCATCGCGATCGGGTGAATCAGGGTCACCACCATCTGCACGTTGTCGCC
>JAVEVZ010000174.1:0-6462 GCA_034004805.1 Spongiibacteraceae bacterium
GGAAGCGCGGCACCGGCCTGCCGTCCACCATCACGGTTTCGCTGAACATGGCCAGCGGCCGCACCCAGTAGCCGCCTTCGCCGTACAGCGGGATATAGACCACCAGCGACTCGCCGGTTTCCGAGTGCCGCGCCACGCCCAGCACCTGGTAGTCCCGGCCCTTGTAGTGGCGGTAGCGCCCGACGGACAGGGCGCTCACGGCGCCACCAGCGGGCCGTAGGCAATCGGCGTCAGGTCGTTCTTGTCGGCGGTCATTTCGCAGTGGTACTGCTGAAACCGACCGCTTTCGATGTTGTCGTAGGCGGCCAGAATGGAGTGGTTGGCCTGGGGGTAAGCGATCTCGTCCCAGGGCAGCTCGTCGCGGCTGAAAAACTGCGCGTCCAGGGCTTCGGGACCGATGCTGCAGGCGAGGTCGGGAGCCGCGCCGCGAAAGGCCACGTACACTTCGCTGATAAAGCTGATGGTGCCCATCATAAACAGCGAGAGCTGCGCCGGATCGAGCACCACGCCGGTCTCCTCGCGGGTCTCGCGGGCCGCCGCTTCGACCATCGATTCACCGCTCTCCATGAATCCCGCGGGTATCGCCCAGAAGCCCTTCTGGGGCGCCAGTGCCCGGCGCATCCACAGCAGGCGCGGGCCGCAGTGCACAAAGCAGGCGACCAGCAGCTTGGGGTGATGCCGATTATCCGCACCGCAGCGGGTACAAAAGCCGGCTGCGGCGGGGAGCGCGCTGCCACAGGCGCTGCAGTAAGTCATGGCAATACAGATCCTCGACACAATGGGGTGGCAGGCAGTTGCGACGTCTCCAGAGAGACAGTCACTGCGCAGGGGCGCTATTGAAGCACAGAGGGCGGCCCAAATGAGAGGCGCGGTTGTCCGCGCAGCGTCGTGTCATTTGTAAATACGCTGTAATGTTATGAGGTTTACAGTGTAATCTGGCGGCTGCTAGTCTGTGCGCATTGTCCTGTTGTGGAGCTCATGTCATGTCCAGTGTCTTTTACCACGCGCGCCGCCAGCTGCTGTCACACGCTGTCGAACAGGCCCTGCTGTGGAAGTCGCGCAGTCTGGCCCGTCAGGAGGCCAGGGAGCCGGCGACCGAACCGTCGCCGCCACCTCTGAATCCACGGTGCCCGGAAGATTTCAGGCCGCTGGAAAACGCCTGTTTTCAGAACCCCTATGCGTTCTATCGCGTGCTGCGCGACGAGCACCCCGTCTATCAGCTGCCCAACGGCATCCATTGCATTTCCCGCTACGAGGATATTGTCGCGGTGAGCCGCAACCACGAGATATTTTCTTCTACCCATCAGGGCATCATCGCGGGGCTTAGGCCCGGCCAGGATGTCGAGAAGGCCGGTGCGCGCATGGACGCGCTGGCTGCGCTCGGGGTGGTGCCAGCCGACGTGCTGGCGCTGTCCGATCCGCCGCGCCACACAGAGGAACGCAAGGTGGGCCATAAGGGTCTCAACGCGCGCTTCGTCAAGAGTCTGGACGCCTCGATCGAGGTGCTGTGCAAATCGATGATGGATGAGTTCATCCACAGCGGGCGGGTGGAGTTCATGCAGGAGTTCGGCTGGCGCCTGCCCATGCGTCTGATCATCCAGCTGCTGGGCTTTCCCGAACACGACTACGAGCGCATCAAGACCTGGTGCATGCACGGTATTGCCAGCCAGAGCGGGATTTCTACCCCGGCCGAGCTGATGCGCAGCCGTGCCGCCACGATGGCGTTTATTCGCTATTGCTGGGACCAGTTTCGCATTGCCCAGGCGCATCCGCGCGAGGATTTGTGCGGGGTTTTCGTCAAGGCAGTCGCCGACCCCGAGAATCCCATGAATGAGCAGTCAGCGGTCGCCGCACTGTTCCAGCTGCTGATCGCCGGCAGTGACTCCTCGGCCACCAGCATGGGCAACGCACTGAAGATGCTGATCGACAACCCGGACCTGGCCGAGGAGATTCGCGCCGATCTGGATAACAGACTGCCGGCCTTTGTCGAGGAAGTGTTCCGGATGGAGGCGGCGTTTCAGGGGCATTTCCGCTGGGTCAAGCGCGACACGGAACTGCACGGCGTGAAGCTCCCGCGAGGCAGCCGGCTGTTTCTGATGTGGGGCTCCGGCAACCGCGACGAACGGGTATTCACCAACCCCGATACCATCGATCTGAACCGCCCCAACGGCAAGAAGCACCTGACTTTCGGCCACGGCATACACGCCTGCATCGGCCGTGAGCTGGCGCGCAGCGAGATCCGCATCGTGCTGCGCGAGTTTCTTACCCGCACCCGCAATATGCGCCTGGAGGGCGAGGCCCCATTCCTAGCCTCGATGTTCGCCCGCACCCTGGTGCGCCTGCCAGTGGCCTTTGAGCCGGTGGACACGACGGCCGCCTCGCAGCAGACGGCGCCTGCCACAGCGCAGGTGGGCTGATGCAAAACCGGATGCCCGTCGCGATCTTGTTGTCAGCGGAGAAATACCGATGACCCAGGCGGTGCTGAGCCGCGAAGCATTTATCGATGCCGCACTGGCGCTTGTCCACGCCTCGGGCGTCGAGCAGCTGTCCATGCGCAAGGTGGCCACCCGTCTGGGCGTCAGCCCCATGGCTGCGTACAAGTACTTTGCTGGCAAGGACGACCTGCTGACGGCCGCACTGGACACGTTTATCGCCCGCGCCGATGTATTGCCGGCGACAGACTTGCCCTGGGCGCAGTGGCTGGAGCAGGTCGCGTTGCGCATGTATCGGGCACTCAGCCAGGAACGCAGCTGGGTGTCGCTGCTGGGCTCTATACCGCTGGGGGATCAGGCGGCGGCGGTGACCGATGCGGTGATGCAGCGCCTGGTTGCCGAGGGTTTCAGTGCGGAGCAGGCTATGGCGGCCTATTTTTCGCTGCTACAGCTGGTGACGGGGGCCGTGTGTCTGCACGCATCGCTGCGCAGCCAGGCCGCCAGCATCGACAGCTCGACACTGTCACCGGTGACCTCCCGTTACCTGCAGTCGGCCAACAAGCTGCGCTTGCAGGTGGCGCCAGCGCTGGAGTATGCGGTCCAGCAGGAGCCCATAGCCCTGAGCCTGCCCCTGCTGCTCGCAGCGCTGCAGCAACAGCTGGACGCGATCGCGTAGCTGGGGCTTCGCCCCGCCCAGCTGTCTGCGGCGGCCCGATGGTCTATTTGCGGCGTCGCCTGGGCGCGGTCGGCGGGACCTCCACCCGCAGGCTCTGCAGGCCGCGCTCCAGGGCCTGCAGGTGCGCGCCGGCCGCCGGGCCCATGGCCTTGGCGACCCCCACCGCCAGCACATCAATCACGGCCAGGTGCGCGATGCGTGAGGGCAGCGGCGTATAGCGCTCGGTTTCCTCGGCGATATCGACGGCAATGGGCATATCGCAGGCCTCCGCCACAGGGGAGCCGCCCGGCGCCAGCGCAATCACTGTCGCGCCGGCGGCGCGGGCCAGCTGGATGGTTTCCAGCAGGGCGCGGGTGCGCCCCGACTGGGAGATGGCCACCACCACGTCCCGCGGTCCCAGCGACATGGCGGCCATCACCTGCATATGGGCGTCGGCATGGGCGTGGCTGGCGATCTTGAGGCGGAAGAACTTGTGCTGGGCGTCGATGGCCACGGCGCTGGACGCGCCCACCCCGTAGAACTCCACGCGCCCCGCGCTCACCAGTGCCGCCACGGCGCGCTCGATGGCGCGTGGATCGAGGCTGTCGCGGACCCGCTTCAGGGTGTCCATGGTGGCGTCGAAGACATTGCGCAGATAGTCGCCGGCGGAGTCGTGTTCCGACAGGGAAAACTGGCCGAAGCGCGGCGAGTGGGCGATGTACTGGGCCAACTCCAGCTTGAAACTCTGGAAGCCATCGCAGCCGATGGCGCGACAGAAGCGGACCACGGTGGGTTCGGAGACATGGGCCTCCTGGGCCAGGTCGACGATGCGCATATGAATGACATCGCTGGCGTGGCTCAGCACGTAGTCGGCGACCTTGCGCTCGGACTTGCGCAGCTGTTCGCGGGCCCGGGCGATGGCATTGACGATATTGCGGGGCGGCAAGCGGGACTCCGGCGTCGGTTCGGACTGCGGCAATTGTAGTTCAAACACTTTAGAATCCCCGCCCATGGATGTTTCCGCAATTCTCAACGATCTCAACGACGCCCAGCGCGAAGCGGTGGCCGCGCCGGCCGGCAACCAGCTGGTGCTGGCCGGTGCCGGCAGCGGCAAGACCCGTGTGCTGGTGCACCGCATCGCCTGGCTGATCAGCGTGGAGGGCGTCTCGCCTCACAGCATCATGGCGGTGACATTCACCAACAAGGCCGCCCGCGAAATGCGCAGCCGCATCGGCGAGCTGCTGGGCATGGACACCCGCGGCATGTGGGTGGGCACCTTCCACGGGCTCGCCCACCGCCTGCTCAAGGCCCACTGGCGCGAGGCGGGCCTGGTCGAACAGTTCCAGATTCTCGACGCCGACGACCAGCTGCGCCTGGTCAAGCGCCTGCTGCGCGAACTGGAGCTGGACGACTCCCGCTGGCCGCCACGGCAGGCCGCCTGGTTTATCAACGACCAGAAGGACGAAGGCCTGCGCGCCGCGCACATGCAGGAGCGCACCGGCGACGTATTCCACAACACCATGCTGCGCATCTACCGGGCCTACGAAGAAGCCTGCGAACGCCAGGGCGTGGTGGATTTCGCCGAACTGCTGCTGCGCGCCAATGAGCTGTGGCTCAAACAGCCGGCGGTGCTGGCGCACTACCAGCAGCGCTTCCGTTACCTGCTGGTGGACGAGTTCCAGGACACCAACACTATTCAATACGCCTGGCTGAGAAACCTGGCCGGCGCCGCGATGCCGGTGGTGGCGGTGGGCGACGATGACCAGTCGATCTACGGCTGGCGTGGCGCGAAGATTGAAAATATCCAGCAGTTTGCGCGGGACTTTGCCAACGTCAGCACCGTGCGTCTGGAGCAGAACTACCGTTCCACGGCGTGCATCCTGGACGCTGCCAATGCGGTGATCGCCAACAACCACGGCCGGCTGGGCAAGCGGCTGTGGACTGCCGGCGAACAGGGCGAGCCCATCTCCCTGTACTCCGCCTATAACGAGCACGATGAGGCGCGCTTTGTGGTGGAGCGCATCGAGGACGCGCTGCGCGGAACCGAGCTCAAGCGCGCCGATATCGCCCTGCTGTATCGCTCCAACGCCCAGTCGCGGGTGCTGGAGGAAGCGCTGATCCGTGCCGGCATGCCCTACCGCATCTACGGCGGCCAGCGCTTCTACGATCGCCTGGAGATCAAGAACGCGCTGGCCTACCTGCGCCTGCTGGGCAACCGCGACGACGACACCGCGATCGAGCGCATTATCAATACGCCGACCCGCGGCATCGGCAACAAGACCCTGGAGAGTTTGCGCGAGCGGGCCCGCGGCCAGGGCGTGTCCCTGTGGCGCGCCACGCAGCTCGCGCTGGCCAGCGGCGCATTTACGGCCCGGGCCGCCAATGCACTGCAGGGCTTTGTGACGCTGATCGACGAGCTGGGCGCCGAGGCGCAGGACATGGACCTGGAGCAGGTCGTCGAGCATATCGTCGAGCGCTCCGGCCTGATTGAATTTCACCGCAGTGAAAAAGGCGAGAAGGGCCAGGCGCGGGTCGAGAACCTCGAGGAGCTGATCGCCGCCGCCTGCAGCTTTGTGGCTGAGGAGGGCGACACGCCGCCGCTGCAGCAGTTTCTGGATCAGGCGGCGCTGGACGCCGGCGAGCAGCAGGCGGACGAGTTCGAGGATTCGGTGCAGCTGATGACCTTGCACTCCGCCAAGGGCCTGGAGTTCGAGCTGGTGTTTCTGGTGGGCATGGAGGAAAACCTGTTTCCCCACCGCATGTCCATGGAAGACCCCGAGCGCCTCGAGGAGGAGCGCCGCCTGTGTTACGTGGGCATTACCCGTGCCCGGCAGAAACTTTATATCTGCTATGCGGAGACGCGCCGCCTGCACGGCAACGACAATTTCAATATGCCGTCGCGGTTTATCCGCGAAATCCCCGCCGAATGTATCGACGAAGTGCGCCTGCACGCGAGTGTCAGCCGGCCCGCCGCCGGCGGCCGCTTTGCCGGCCATGCGATTCCCGACACCGGCATTAATCTGGGCCAGCGCGTGCTGCACGGGATATTTGGCGAAGGCGTGGTGCTCAACTTCGAGGGCCAGGGCCCCAGCGCGCGGGTGCAGGTCAATTTCGCCGACGAGGGCTCGAAGTGGCTGGTGCTGCAGTATGCGAATCTGGAAGTGTTGTGAAAGGCGTCTGACGTCTGACGTCTGACGTCTGACGTCTGACGCAGGACGCAGGACGCAGGACGCAAGGGGCGAGACGCGGGACGCTGGGGTGGCGGTCCAAAAACATAAAGCGAATCATTATGCAAAGTTCCAGACAATCGCTGGTCATTCTGATGCTGGTGGCGGCCCTGGTGGCCGTGTGCTGGTTGTATGTCGGCGAGCGCGC
>JAVEVZ010000175.1:0-6450 GCA_034004805.1 Spongiibacteraceae bacterium
GCGGCGCTCAACGGGCTGAATCGGCTGTAACAGTGCGGTTTTATCCACTGCACCTGACAGCTCAGGCGTCGGTAGTTGCCGCCGGGTCGGGCACGCGGCCGGTGGTGCCGAATTGTTCGGCGATTCTGGGCAGAGTGGTCACCTGGCCAAACAGATAGCCCTGAACCACCTGGCAGCCCAGCGCCTTCAGGTAATGGAGCTGGGCGAGGCTTTCGACCCCTTCGGCTACAATCTTGAGTTTCAGCCCCTGGGCCATGGAAACGATGGCGTCCACGATACAGGCCTCGTTATCCCGGGCCTTGATGTTGTGGGTAAAGCTCTTGTCAATTTTCAGCGTGCTGATGGGGAATTTTTGCAGATAGCTCAATGACGAATAGCCGGTGCCGAAATCGTCAATGGCAATCTGTACGCCGGCCTCGCTGAGCTGCCGCAGCTTGTCCACGATATCGCTGCGGTCGCTCATCAGCAGGCCTTCGGTAATTTCCAGCTCCAGCAGGTGAGGGGGAAAGTCTTCTGCGGCCAGCGCCGCCAGCACCATTTCCACGAAGTTCTGCCGCTCGACCAGCAGCGGCGAGAGGTTTACCGCCAGCTGCACGTTGGGTAGTCCGTTGTTGTGGTAGTACCGGACTTCGCGGCAGGCGCGGATCAGGGTCAGTTTATCCAGCTCCACGATCAGGCGGCTGTCCTCGGCGATGGGAATGAACTCATCGGGACCCAGCCGGCCCAGTGTCGGGTGATCCCAGCGTATCAGTGCCTCTACACCACAGATGGTCTCGGTCTCTGCATCAATCTGCGGTTGATAGCAGACCTGGAACTGCGCGGTGTCCACCGCGCGGCGCATATCCTGTTCCAGCACCAGTCGCTGGGTGGCGATAGTGTTCATATCGCTGCGAAAAACCTGGAAGCCGTCCTTGCCGCCGGCTTTGACCCGGTACATGGCGATATCGGCGTTCTTGATCAGCGCATCCAGGGTGTCGCCGCCTTCGGGATACATGGCGATACCGATGCTCGCGCCCACATGAATGACATGGCCGTTGATATCGAAAGGCTCTTTGATGGCCTCGAGGATTTTATCGGCGACCTGTGTGGCGCCCTCTTCACTGGGCACGTCGGGCAGCAGCAGGGTAAATTCGTCGCCGCCGAAGCGCGACAGGGTGTCGCCTTTGCGGATGCATTCCAGCAGGCGCTGGCCCACCGCCTGCAGCAGCCGGTCGCCCATGGTGTGACCCAGGGAGTCATTGATGATCTTGAAGCGGTCGAGGTCGATGAACATCACTGCAAGGCTTTTGTCATTGCGCGACGCCTGGGTGAGCGCCATGGCCAGGCGATCCTTGAACAGTGAGCGGTTGGGCAGACGGGTCAGGAGGTCGTGGTACGCCTGGAAGTTGATAAAAGCTTCAGCCTCCATGCGCTCGGTGATATCGCGAGCAGTGCCGTAGATGCGGTAGCGCTGGGCCGTACCGCCGGGCGAGGCATTCTCATCTTCCTCCGCGACGGGCCAGATGCTGAGCTCGAAATAGTGTTTGCTGCGGCCGCCATCGCGAACCTTGAGCGCGAGCTCAATGCTGCGGGGTGCACGGTGCGGTTTGGTTGCCTGCTCAAAGAAGTAACTGGCCTTCTCGACATCGTCGTCTTCCACGATGGTCGTGATATGGCGGCCCACCAGTTCTTCGCGGTGATATTTAAGCAGTGCCTCAACCTTGGAGTTGAGAAAGCTGAAGCGGCCCTGTTCATCGAGAACATAGATAATGTCGGGCGAGTGGTTGACGATAAACCGGTGCAGCCGTTCGGAGCGATTGAGGCGCGCCTGCATCACCTGATTGGCGTCTTCCAACCGTTTCTTGCGCACTGCGTTGCTGACAGTGGCGAGCAGTTCCTCGGGCACATAGGGCTTTTTCAGATAGTCATAGGCGCCGTTGCGCAGTGCCTGGGTGATATCGTCCAGCGCCGTCTCGCCGCTCACCACGATGGTCATGGTGGCAATGGCGTTGTCGCGCATATGGCGCAGAACGTCGTGGCCGGATACCTCTGGCATGCGCAGGTCCAGCAGCAACAGGTCAAAGGTCGACTCCTGCAGCAGACGTATGGCCTCCGCGCCGCCCAGCGCGGTTTCCACCTGGTAGTGATAAAGATTCAACAGCCCCCTGAGACTTTCCAGCAGGCGGGGGTCGTCGTCTGCCAACAGGATGCGGGCCTCCTGTACTGGTGCGTTGTCGGCCGGCGTTGTAGGGCGCATGGCTTTTATATCCCCGCGACACGGTGGCGTGTTCGCCCGCGTCGCTATTTTGGCAGCAGCAGTTGAAAGCGTGTTCCAGCGTTTCCGCTGGCGCAGAGGATGGTGCCGCCCATTTCATCCACAAGCTTCTTGACGATGCTCAGGCCCAGACCGGAATGGTTGCCCCCCTTGGTGGAGATCACGGGATGGAACAGCGCGTCCTGCACCGCCTGGGGCAGCCCGGGGCCGTTATCGGCGATGGTGATGGCGAGGTATTTGCGGCCATTGACGCTCATCTGCGCCTGGGTCTCAATCCGGATCTCTCCACCTTCGCCCAGCGCCTCCGCGGCGTTTTTCAGCAGATTGGTCAGCACCTGGCGCAAGTGGATATCGCTGACCTCAAGCGGGGCGCAGTGCTCGTCGAGGGCGATGCTGAGGCTGATGCCGCGACTGGCACACAGGGACTGCTCCACTACGTGGCTCAGATCCCGCAGCGTGGCGTTGACGTCGACCCGGGCGCGGTTGCCGGGCCTGTCAGGCGGCTCGCCGAGGCGCAGCAGGATCGCGCCGACCCTATCGATCTCTTCGCGTATCAGTTGCAGATCCTTGTGTGCCGCATGCTCTTCGCCGAGCCGGGTGCGCAACATTTCGAGGTAGTTGCGGACGATACTGAGCGGGTTGCCGGCCTCGTGTATGGCCTCGCGGACACGCTCCTGCCACAGGCCATCCGTGCTGTCGCTGTCGAGGCGCTGCAATTGTTCGCGGCGGCTCTGCAGGCTGCGGGCCAGTTCCGCGCAGAGGTCCTCCACAAAGCGTTGACGTTGTTCGAACTGCGCCAGCTGCGCGTCGTCCAGGCCGGCGGCGATGGCGCCCAGGGCTTCGTCCTGGTCACGCAATGGCAGGCACAGCAGGATTTTGCCATGACAGTGACGCAGCAACTGTTGGTCGACCACGCTGAGCGGCGCGCCGTCCCGGTGGCCGCTCTGGGGGGCACCGGTGAGTGCGGCGGTGGCCAGCAGGCTGCGCCCCGGCATCAGTGGAATGCTGAAATCGGCGTGGCTTGCCGTGTGCGGTTCACGGCTGTCTCCCCGCTCGCGATCACCCTCTGGCTCCAGGCTGCCCTCGAGCAGCTGGCGCTCGGGATCCACCAGAAACAGCAGGCTGTGGCGGATGCCGAGTGTCATAAACAGGCTGCGTTGCACCGCGCGCTGCATGCCCTGCCAGGACTGTGCCCGCCACAGCTCGCTGTTGAACTGGCTGAGCTGCCCCAGTTCGCCGAGTCGCTGGCCCAGTTGCTGGTGGGCGTCCTCATCGTCCTCGGGGGTGACGCCGATATCGATGCCAAGGCTCTGGGCTATGCGCGTGACATCGGCGCCGATGCGGCTGTGGAGCTCCCGGGTTAGCGCGGCGTTGAAGCCGAACAGAGCGTCGGCATCGGCGGCGGCCGCGTCATCCACGGTATCGAGGCCGGAAAAATGGCAGGCGAGGTTGACGATCTTGACCAGGTGCTGGGCGTCCTGCACCTGAGCGGTCTCTTCGTGCTGGTAGCGCAGGGCGTCGGCCATGAAAGGCGACAGCTGCCAGCTGTCCACCAGCACCGCGCCCAGTTCGCAGTGGTCGCGCTGGAAGGCCTGGCGCTCCAGCCGGATCAGGTCGCGGTCATCCTGGGCCTGGTCGAGGAGGGACTGGTAGTCCTCGCCGTGACTGCTCATCAGCATGAGCTGGCCCACGTCCGCCAGCAGCCCGCACAGATAGGCTTCTTCGGGGGTCTGGTAGCTGGTGAGGTTGGCGAGAATCTGCGCGAAATTGGCGGAGATCAGCGAGCGGCGCCAAATGCCCTTCAGGAAGGCCTGCTGGGACGGGCGAAAGCGACCGAAGAACTGCTTGATTGCCGCGGTGATCACCACCGTCTTGACAGTGTCGGTACCGAGGTAGAGCAGGGCGCGCTCAATACTGCGGCTCTCCCTGGGGCGTCCGAAGAAGCTGGAATTGGCGACACTGATGATGCGCGCGGACATGGCGGCATCCTGCCGGATGATATCGGCGATGCGTTGAAAATTGGCTGTGTCCTGGTAAATGGCGTCGAGAATATGCACCAGAACCTGGGGGAGGCTGGGCAGCTGCTCTATCGCCTTGTCGACCGTCACCATCGAAATCCCGTTGATCGGGGCGTGCCGCAGTGCGCTTTGGTCGCGCATCGGATTTGGCGGCAGCTCCCTAATAAGTTGTTCTTAAAGGTATTTATTTTTTATTCGAGCGCCGCTCAGGCCCCCGCCATACAGGCGTTGAGTATAGCCCAGCACCCTCGTTCAGGCCACGCTGCGGTGGCGCGAGGGGGCTGGACCTCTGTTATGATGGCCCGATCAGGTTGGAAGTGCCTGGGTACGCTGAAGAATAACGATGATTGGGCCATCGCAGTAGTCACCGCGGTGGTTTTCCGCAGAGGATAGTGGTTTGGCAGCTAAGGGACAGCCGGCGCCGACCGCGGAGCCGGTGCCTTCGCGCGTTATCGCCATCACCAGCGGCAAGGGGGGCGTCGGCAAGTCGTCCATCGCTGTCAATCTCGCCATCAGTCTGGCTAAGACCGGCAGCCGCGTCTGCATGCTGGACGCCGATACGGGGCTGGCCAACGTCAATATCCTGCTCGGTCTGACCCCCGAGTACAGCCTGGAGCACGTCCTGTTCGGCGCCAAGGCCATTGAGGATGTGTTTATTGAGGCGCCGTACGGCGTGCAGGTGATCCCCGGCGCCAATGGCATCGCGGAATGCGTGGATCTCCACCCCCGCCAGCAGCTGCGTCTGACGCGCGAACTGGCGCGCATCGAGAACGACTTCGACTACCTGCTGGTGGACACCGCCGCGGGTATCAGCGAGAGCACCCTTGACCTGGTGAGTGCGGCCGAGGTGGTGGTGCTGGTCATCACCCCCGAGCCGACGTCGTTGACCGACGCTTTCTCCATGGTCAAGCTCCTCAAGCGCCGCCGCCGAGTGCTGCAGTTTGAGGTGGTGGTCAATATGTGCAGCAGCGCCAATGAAGGGCGCGAGGTCTATCACCGGTTCGCGGCAGCAGTGGACAAATACATCGGCCTGCCCATGCATTACCTGGGCTTCCTGCTGCGGGATGAAAGCATGCGCGCGGCCGTGTCCCTGCAGCGCCCGGTTTCCCTGTTTCCCGATACCGACCCGTCGGCGCGCAGCTTCCTGCGTCTGGCCGACAACCTGCAGCTGGTCCTGCGCGACCGGCCGCCGGGTCCGGCTTTCAGCGCGTACTGGCAGCGGCGTTTCCGCCAGCGCGCGGAAATGCCGGCGGATGCCGGTACCGGCGCGGTCGCGTCCGCTCCCAGGCGCGCACAGTCTGACCGCACCTATCTGGGCGAGCTGCGGGCGCGCCTGCAGTTGCTGATGGAGCAACGCCGCATTGACGCCGAGACCGCCGCCGACACCCTGCAGGCGCTGTTCGAGACCTACCGCCAGCAATACGGAGGCTCGCCGCTGGATATTCTGGCGCTGATCAACGAGCTGGTGCAGTGTGAGGACCGCGACGACCAGTTGCTGCGCGCCATACACGACAAAGTCGAGGCCTGGGGCGCCAAGCCCCCACCCGCTCTGCCCAGCGCTCCCGCCGAGCCACCCCCGGCATCATTGCCCGTCGCCAGCGCAGCGCCGCCCGCCAACCGGGGGGCGGCGCGTGCCCACGGGTTCGACGAGCGCCGCTTTGGCTCCCAGCAGGCCCTGGTGGCGCTGTTGCGCGAGGGCGACAAGCCCCTCAGTGAAGTGCTCGCGGCACTTGGTTGATAGTCCGCAAAAGGCCCGGGTCGGCAGGGTTATGCAGCACTTGGTCTGTGGTCGGGCGGATGGGGCTGGCCTCCTGGGGCCCTCAATATCTGGGGCGCCGGCGGTGTCCGGAATGCCCGGTTATCCCGCACCAGCTCCGCCTTCTGCGCTCCGGGTTCCGGCGCAGCTCGCTCCCGCTGCCTTCGCTCGCTGCGTGCTTCAAAGCCCTCCCTAAGTAATTGCCGCAACTTTGCCAGAATTCCATTGACACACCGCACTTTCCCAATTATCTAGCAACCTGTCAGGCGCGCCTGGCGTGGTCGCTGGCTTTTAGCGGTGTCAGTTGTCGAAGGAGATACTCCATGGCAAGCAAAGTGCCCTCTACAGAGTCCAAGGATGAAGATATTTCCGAGGATTTTCTGGCAGATAGTAGTGATGGTGACGACGGTGATTTTGACGAT
>JAVEVZ010000176.1:0-6264 GCA_034004805.1 Spongiibacteraceae bacterium
CCGGGGGCACATCTGTCAGCCGCTTCAAGAGCGCCTGGACGCCGGTGCGTGCATAGCTCACCAGCGCGATGGCGGCCGGGTAGTTGCGGCCAATCACCCCGGCATCGGCATCCAGGTGAATCAGGTTGCGCGGCATGGGCTGCTGCCAGTACTGGCTGGCCAGGGCCTGGAAGCGGGTGCCGATGGCCAGCACCAGATCGGCCTCGGCGAGCAGCGCGTTGAAGGGCGGGAAGTGGGTCTGGTTGCCGACATACAGCGGATGGTCGTGGGGCACCACGCCCCGGCCGTTGTTGCTGCTGACAACCGGCGCCTGGAGTTTTTCGGCGAGCAGGCGAACGGGTTCTGCGGCGTCAACCGCGCCGCCGCCGACCCAGATCAGCGGCCGCCTGGCCTGGCGCAGGGCCTCCGCAGCCTGATCCAGCAGCGAGGACTCCGTCTGCAACGGCAAGGGCGCGTGGAAGTTGACGGCCTGTTCAGGCAGCACTGCCAGCAACAGGTCCGAGGGGATTTCGATGGCGCCGGGCTGCGGGCGGCCGGTCAGGATATCGGTGATGACGTACTGCATGACGCGGGCAATATCGCCGACATGAAGCACCCGTTCACTGCAGCGGGTGACACTGCGCAGCATATCCAGCTGCCGGTCCGCGTCGTGGATGTAGCCTTTGCCTTTGCCCAGATAAGGCGTGTTCACCTGGGTGGTGATCAGCAACACCGGCGAGGAGGCAAAGCTGGCCTCATACAGGCCGTTGATCGCGTTGGCTGTTCCCGGCCCGGTGCTGACAATGGCAACGCCCAGACGTCCCGTCGCGCGGGCATAACCGTCCGCGGCGTGCACTGCGCCCTGTTCGTGGCGGGTACCTACCACGCGGATGCCGCCGCCGCGACACAAAGCGTCGTACAGACCCAGATTGTGCTGGCTGGGAATACCGAACACACAGTCGACGCCCACCGCTTTCAATAGCTGATAGACCGCATCGCCGCCGGTGATTGTCTGCATAAAACCTGACCTCGTTGGAAGGAGTCTCTGAAACGGCCGCGCGGTACATCCGCGTTCGGTTTTGATCATCGCTCAGCATCGCAAGTGTGGTGGGACGCGGCATCCGGCAAATCAACTATGAACCGGGCCGGGCGCCGAGCGCTCACCGCGAGGCGCCGCGCTGCTTCAGAAGCTCCCAGGGCTTTCGCAGCAAGCGGTCTAGTGCGTTTGGAGGATGTGCGAGGCAGGAGATCTCTGCAATGTAAAAGAGCCTGTGAGGAGCCGCTGCGCTTGACATTCGGGGTGTAGGCGCTGCGTGGATGCGCATTTATTTCCGTATAAATGCCGGCCTCTGCGCGGCCGATGCCGGCAGGCCTGTCCGATGTGGTTTTGCTCACTGCGTTTTCCATGGTTTCCTCAGCAGTTGCAGCAACTGCCGATAGTATGTCTGCCATGCGCCACTGGGCATTCCTCCGGCACTCTCCGAATGACGCGACAGGCTGCTGGCGGGACAAGCGGCGTTGATACGGCAGTAGATGCACGTTCCCCGCGCCGCAGGCAAAGCCGAGCCAGGCCGTCGTGCTTATTCAGCAGTTACCTCCGCAGCATAGAATGCGGATGTTGAGCACGGCAGTGAGATTGGCAACCAGGGCGGGCGTGGCGTTATGCCGCTGGCGTATGGTGGGTGAGGTATTTGGCTTGGGGGTGTATAGCGTCGCCGGTATGTCCTCAGGCGTTTGATGGTCTCGAATAGATTAAGATCGGTGACTGTTGGTGATCACAGAGGACGATTCATGTCGCGACGCCTGGTTCGAATACTGGATGCGCTGTTTGCCAGCATTGCAGATGAATCGCCCTGGGTTGGCTTCCTGCAGGTGCTGGAGCAGGAGTTACCCTGTCACTATTGCACCATGGTGTTGCGCAAGCCCCGGGTCGGGGATCCGGGCGTTGTGATTTCCGCGCAGGACAACAGTGCGGCGCTCGTTGCGCTGCAGGAAAGGATATTCGGCCTGTCGCCTTTCCTCGAACTGCCTCTGAATAAAATCAGCATTCTCAACGAGATGATGGATGAAGCGGAGCTCAAGGCGTTCCATCCGGAGTACTACGCCTATATGCGCGAGTACGGCGATGCCGCCGATCTGATAGGCGTCGACCTGGAGGAGCCATTGACCGGCATGATTTTCCGGCTGCGCTGTGCCCGGCTGACCGGAGAGCCGGCGTTTGGCGACGCCGAGCGCAGGATTCTGGAGATGCTGCTGCCACGCCTGCGCGTTGCGATTGCGCTCCATGCCCGCATCGCGCAGCAGGAGTATAAGCTCAGCATTTCTGATCAGGCGGTGGGGCAGCTGGCGATAGGCTCCCTGGTCCTGGATGAGCAGGGCCAGGTGTTGCTGAAAAATACGGTGGCCGATCGCTTGTTGCAGACACAGGACGGCCTGTGTCTGCGTGACGGGCAATTGCACTGTACCGATACAGCCAGTGAACAGGCTTTGTACAGCGCCTTGAAAAAACTTCGTTCACCGGCGCTGGAGCTGGAACCACACGCGCCGGAAGATCAGTTGCTGCAGGTGCGACGCGGGAGGGGCGACAACTACTGGAGCCTGCTGTTGCGTCCGGTCAAGCCCCGGCCGGGCATCGAAGAGAAAACATCGGCCACAGTTCTGGTGCTGCTGCGCGATGCCAGTCACGAACCGGATATTTCCAGTGCCATGCTGATGGAGCTGTTCGGCCTGACGCCGGCGGAAGCTCTGCTGGCCGAACGCTTGGTGAAGGGCGAAAGCCTCACTGACGCGGCCGCCACCTTGGGTCGTTCGCGCTATACCGCCAGAGCGCAGCTGGCCAGTATTTTTTCCAAAACCGGCATGCATCGACAGCCGCAGCTGGTCAGCCATATCATGAACACCGTCAATAAAATCTGGGGCTGATTTTTTCATTTATCGCGCAACGGTTGCGCATTGCGAACGTGGGTATTGGTCATGATCCGGCCGGTGCCGGCGTGATACTGGAGTTGAATATGACGGGACGCGTAGCGGGCAAAGTGGCAATGGTGACCGGTGGGGCCAGCGGGCTGGGCGAGGCCATTTCGCTGTTGCTGGCGCAGGAGGGTGCGCAGGTGGTGGTGGCGGATATTGCGGTGGAGGCCGGGAAGCGGCTCGTGTCGACGATCCGCGAGGCGGGCGGGGATGCGCGATTTATTGAACTGGACGTCACCAGTGAAGCCGGCTGGGCGGATGCCGTGGCGCAGGTATTGGCGGATTACGGTTCGCTGAATGTACTGGTCAACAACGCCGGCATTGCACCGGTGGGCGATATGGAAATGGACTTCGCGCTGTGGCGCAAGGTTATGAGCATCAACCTGGACGGCGTGTTTCTGGGCACCCGCGAGGCGATACGCGCGATGCGCAAGTGCGGCGCGCAAGGCTCCATCATCAATATCTCATCGACCATGGCGATGACCGCGACGCCAACCACGGCGGCCTACAGCGCGAGCAAGGGCGGGGTACGCAGCCTGACCAAAGCCGCCGCCCTGCACTGTGCAGCGGCAAAACTGCCGATTCGGGTCAATTCGGTGCACCCGGGCATGTGCATGACGCCGCTGGTGGAGGATTATTTTAAGAACCACCCCGAGGCCCTGGAACCGCAGCTTGCCAGCTATCCCATCGGCCACCTGGGCCAGGCGGTGGATATTGCCCAGGGCGTGCTGTATCTGGCGTCCGATGAATCCCGCTTTACGCTGGGCGCGGAGCTGGTGATCGACGGCGGCTTTCTCGCCCAGTAGTCAGCGCAGCGGCCGCGCCTGTTCTGACAGGCCAGTCGAGGCGCGCTGTTTTCCTGTTCCCTGGCAGTGCGCTTATGAAAAGCGTGGCGCCCAGCGTCAGGTGCAGCAGCTGCTCAGGCATTGCGCAGGATTGCGAGGTTTTTCAGCAGCAGCCGGGTAATCTCGTCGCTGCACTCCAGCTGTACCAGGTGACCGGCGCCGGGGATCATGTCCACGGCGCGCAGGTCCGGAAACTGCGCGCGCATCAGGGCGATGGGGTGGTCGCCGTGAAAACCCTCGAGGTCGCAGTCGTTTTCGCTGCCGATAAAAAATGCCGGGACCGGACTGGTTTTGCCTTCAAAGGGCTTGCGCTCCCGCCATTTGATATCCATGGAGCGGTACCAGTTGAGCCCGCCGGTAAAGCCGCTGCGGCTGTACTCCGACACAAAGAACTCCATCTCCAGTTCGCTGAGCCAGGGCCAGGGCAGAGGCGGTGGCGTGGGCAGGGCGTCCAGATAGGTGGTGCCGGGCGGAAAGTCCCACACGTCGAGGTAGTGGTAGTCACCGGACAGCGCGTAGAACACTTTGTGGAGGAATTCGCGGGGGGCGGCGTTGAGTGCCTCGTCGGCAGGTCCGGGCTCGCGAAAATATTCGATGTGCACAAAATGTTTTTTGGCCATTTCCGCGTATTCGGTGAGGGGCGGGACGTCCGGGTTGTGGGGGGCCGCGGGATTCTGCAGGCCGATAATCGCGCGCACGCGCTCCGGCGCGCGCATGGCCAGGTCGTAGATGGCGAATACGCCGAAATCGAGGCCGGCAAACACAGCCTGTTCGACACCCAGGTGATCCAGCAGGCCGGTCAGGTCGCCGGTGATGGCGGCGACGCTGTAGGCTTCGACCCCGGCAGGGGCGTCGGTTTGGCCCATGCCGCGCATATCCGGCACCACCACCCGCCAGCCGGCGGCGGCCAGCGGTGCGATCTGGCGGTGCCAGCTGAACCAGCAGTGGGGGAAACCGTGGCACAGCACCAGTACGGGCCCCTGGCCCTGTTCCACGTAGTGCGTGCGGATACCGTTGATGGTCGCGTAGTGGTGTGTCCAGTCGGCCATGCTGCGGCTCCTCGTCAGTTGATTCACAGCGCCTGGGGTTTATGGCTGGCTGCACTCTGGCCGGCGCGGCGCCCGAAATAGGTGGCATCGCCGATGCTCATGCCCGAGCTGTAGCCCTCGCCACTGCGGGGCAGGCCCGCGGTGTTGCGGCCTGCGGCATAGAGTCCGGGCACCGGCTGGCCGCCGTGGTCCAGTACTTCGCCGGTGACCCGGGTATTGAGGCCGCCGAAGGTAAACCCGGAGTACATGCAGCCGCCTGCCTGCAGACTGCAGTCCAGCAGCACGAAAGGCGGCTTCAGCACCTGCAGGTAGCTGGCCTGCTTGTGAAACAACGGGTCTTCGCCGCGCGCGGCAAAAGTGTTGTAGACGGCCAGGGTGCTGGCCAGGGTGCCTTCGGCAAAACCGGCGTCGCGCTCCAGTTCCTCGATGCTGTCGCCGACCTCCTTGACGACGATGCCGGCGTAATCAGGCGGCTGCTGGTAGAGGCTTTCATCCACCAGCAGGTACACCTTGCCATTGGGCTGGTTGACGGCGTGGTGGGCCATCTGACCGTGGTAGCAGTCCTCGTTGACGAAGCGCTGGCCCTGACCGTTGACCATGATGCCCTTGACGTGGCTGGCCGGCGGGTAGAAAGGCAGGCACATAAAGCCCTCGTGCATATTGATTGCCGCGCCGCCGGCGCCCAGCCCCAGGCGGATGCCGGTGCCGTCGTCGCCGGGGTTGCCCAGCGGCGTATTGATCACTTTCAGGCGCGGCGCGTGCTGGTCGATCATGGTGTCGTTGAAGATAAAGCCGCCCGCGCACAGCACCACGCCGCGGCGCGCGCGGATAGCCACGACCTCGCCATCGATTCTGGCCATGGCCCCGACCACCCGCCTGCCGTCCAGGATCAGGGTCAGTACCCGGGCGTCGCAGGTGAGGGTGACCCCGGGTCGGGCCTCGAGGTCTGCGATCAGGGCCCGCATCAGGGTGGCACCGCCGTCTTCGCCCATGGCTTTGGGCTTGTGGCCGCGGGGCACGGGTGCGGCCCGGTCGCGGTAGCCGTGGCACTCCTCGTTGCCGCTGTAGATCAGGCTTTCATCGTTGGGTGTATTGGTGTCCTTGTGCGGGTAATACACTGGATTGAACTCGACGCCGTGGGCTACCAGCCAGTCGTAGTGGGCCAGCGAGTCATCGACATAGGCGCGGACCTTGGCGTGATCGGCATTGGGACCCGCCGCCATCAGCAGGTACTCGTACATGGCTTCGGCGCTGTCTTCAAAACCGCAGGCTTTCTGGATGGGCGTGCCGCCGCCGAGGTAGATCTGGCCGCCGGCCAGCGCCGTGGTGCCGCCACCCGCCGAGGCCAGTTCCAGCACCTCGACCTCCGCACCCGCTGTGGCGGCCTCGATGGCTGCGCTGGCGCCGGCTGCTCCCAGGCC
>JAVEVZ010000177.1:0-6263 GCA_034004805.1 Spongiibacteraceae bacterium
TCCGGCACCGAGGTGGTGGAACTGCTGGAGGCGCTCAACGGCGAGGGCATTACCCTGCTGGTGGTGACCCACGACGGCGCGCTGGGGGCGCGGGCGCGGCGGCGGATACATATGCGCGATGGACGCATCGCGGAGGACCAGCGGGATGCGCCCGGCTGACCAGTTGCGCTTCTGTCTGACAGCCCTGCTGCGACAGCGGTTTCGCAGCGCCATGATCCTGCTGGCGATGGCCATTGGCGTCGCCGCCGTGCTGCTGCTGACTGCGCTGGGGGCGGGGGCGCGGGGCTATGTGGTGCAGGAATTCGCGTCGCTGGGCAAGGACGTGCTGGTGATGTTCCCCGGCCGCAAGGAAACCACCGGCGGCATGCCGCCGGTGATGGGCACTGCGGCGCGGGATATCACCCTCGAGGACGCCCACCTGTTGACGCGCCGGGTGGCGGCCGTGGAGTTCGTCGCGCCGCTGGTGATCGGCAGCGCCGAGGTGTCGGCCGGCGCGCTGAGCCGCGAGGTGGTGATTCTGGGCACCAACGACCGGTTTGTGAGCATGCGCCAGCTCAGCTTTGCCCAGGGCGGCAATTTGCCGGGCGGGGACATCCGCGAGGGCGGCCGCGCCTGCCTGATCGGCGAAACCCTGCGGGACGCTCTGTTCGGCAACGGGCCGGCACTGGGCCAGTGGCTGCGTATTGGCGGCTATCGTTTTCAGGTGGTGGGGATCCTCGAAGGCCGCGGCGATGCCATGGGTATGAACCTCAGCGACGCGGCGATCGTGCCGGTGGCCAGTGCGCAGCGCCTGTTCAACAGCTACGGCCTGTTCCGGCTGCTGGTCAAGCTGCGCCCGGGCTATGACCTCGACGCCAGCCGCCAGCGGATTCTGGCCACCATGACCGAGCTCCACCAGGGCGTTGAGGACGTGACCCTGGTCAGTCCCGACGCGATGCTGGAGACCTTCGACCGGGTGCTGCTGATCATGACCCTGGGGGTGGCGGCGATCGGCGGGATCAGCCTGCTGGTGGCGGGGGTGCTGATCATGAATGTGATGATGATCAGTGTCAGCCAGCGCACCCGGGAAGTGGGCCTGCTAAAGGCATTGGGCGCAGACTCTGGCGCGGTGCTCGGGCTGTTTCTGCTGGAGGCCATGCTGGTGACCCTGGCGGGCGCGTTGATGGGTCTGGCATTGGGCTATGCCGGCACCGCGGCGGCGCTGCACTGGATGCCGACCATCCCCTTCGCGGTGCCGGTCTGGGCCAGCGGTGCGGCGCTTACGGTGGCGCTGCTCACCGGCGGCCTGTTCTCGCTGCTGCCGGCGCGCCGCGCCAGCCGGCTGCAGCCCGTGCTGGCGTTGCAGGGGCGTTGAGCGTGCGCATCGTCGACTGGCTGGGCTGGGTGTCGCGGGCGGTGCTGGGCGCCCGCCAGCGCAGCCTGCTGACCGCGCTGGGCATCGCCATCGGTATTGCTGCAGTGGCGCTGCTGACCTCCATCGGCGAGGGCGTTCGCCTGTACCTGATGGACTCCTTTTCCCAGTTCGGCACGCGCATTATCGCCGTGACACCCGGGCGCACCACCACCCAGGGCATGGCGGGGATGCTGAAAACGGTCAAGCCGCTGACCCTTGAAGACGCCCAGCAGCTGCGCTCGCTGCCCTATCTGGAGGCCATAGTGCCCGTCGTCAACGGCACCGCACGGGTTGAGGCCGGGCGCCTGGGGCGCGACACCGATGTGTTCGGCGTGGGTCACCAGGCAGCCCAGGCCTGGAAGTTCCAGGTTGCCCAGGGGCGCTTTCTGCCCGCCGACGACGCCCTCAATGCGCGCGCCTTTGCGGTGCTGGGCCACAAGCTGCGCCAGGAGCTGTTTCCGGCGCAGCAGCCGGTGGGCCAGCTGATCCGGGTCGGCGGTCAGCGCTTCCGGGTGATCGGGGTTATGGAGAGCAAGGGGCAGTTTCTGGGCTTCGATCTGGACGACGTGGTGTATATCCCCACCGTGCGCGCGCTGTCGCTGTTCAACCTCGAGGGCCTGCAGGAACTGGATATCGTGTTCAGCGAAAACACTACCTCCGCCGACATGGCCAAACGCATCAAGCGCGCGCTGATTGCCCTGCACGGCGAGGAGGATTTCACCCTGTTCACCCAGGAGGACATGCTGAGCAGCCTCGACAATATCCTGCGCATCATGACCCTGGCGGTGGCGGCCCTGGGCGGTATCTCGCTGCTGGTAGGCGGGGTGGGGGTGCTGACCATTATGACCACTGCGCTGCACGAGCGCATCGCCGAGATCGGGCTGCTGCGGGCGCTGGGCAGCACCCGCCGCCAGATCCTGTCGCTGTTTCTGGGCGAGGCCATGCTGCTGGCCAGCCTCGGCGGCGCGGCGGGGTTGCTGGCGGTGATTGCGCTGGTGCTCATCGTCGGCGTGCTGGCCCCGGATCTGCCCCTGGCGCTGCAGCCGGTTTACCTGCTGGCAGCACTCGCCCTGTCGACCCTGATCGGCCTGCTGGCGGGGATCGCCCCGGCCTGGCGGGCGTCGCGGATGAACCCCATCGAAGCCCTGCGCACGGAATAGCAGGACACCGGCAGGGCGGCGAACGGCATGGCGCGCTGCCGGTTGCCGGCCGGCGCTACAGGTCGCGCATGCGCGCCGCGCTGGTGGCCAGCAGCCGCTGCTCTTGTTCCAGCTGGGAATGCAGGTCCTCGAACAAGGCGTGCAACTCGCCGTGACTGGCTTCGCGGCGCATAACGTCGTAGATGCCCAGCAGGTGGCGGTCCAGCTCGAGGGCGGCGTTGAGCAGCTGGTCGGCATCGGTCGCCGCCATGGCCTTCCTGAGGGCGGGCAGCGGATCGAGGTCGGGCACCTTGTCGAACCAGGTTTCCCGGCGGCTGGTGTCGGCGTCCTTGCGGTAGCCCTCGGTGCCGGCGGCCACGCGCTGCTGGCGTTCAACCAGGTAGTCCGCCAGCATCCGCAGCCGCTCGTCGCGGTCGCTGCTGGCGCGGCGCTGGTAGTAATCAATCAGCGCCTGGTGGAAGTCCAGCAACTGGCCAAGGATGTCGTCGACGGTTTCAAAGCGCGTGGTCATCGGGGCGTGCCTCTCTGGTGTTGATAACGCTGCAGGGCTGCCGGCGCGTGCCCTGAACGGGGTCTGGCGCCTGTACATGGAAGCAGATCAAGGCGGGGACTCGCAATGGCGCGGTGATCATGCGGATGCCATGCAATTTTGGCATGACAAATATATTAGTTATGCATTAGACGGATGCCAGGGGCGGCAATATAGTGTGCCCACTGTCCCGCGAGGGAGAGCGAGGCGGATTGCTAGCGGCAGTAATGCTTTGTTTAGTACCTCGATTTAGGCTTCTTGAATTTCAGCGTCTTCTCCGGAAGGCGCTTTTTTTTTGCCCGCCGATCGCGCCTGTTACCCGTGGATCCCGCCGAGTTGCCTGCGGTTCTCCTCAGTCGTCCTGCTCCGTATCGAGCCCGGGTCTTCGCCAGCCGGGAAGGTCCACGACGTTTTCAAAGACCTTGACCATGCCGGTAAAGCGCTGGCCGAAACCCGTCACCATCATATTGCGCAGCCAGCGGTGGGCGGGGTCGTGGTGAACGCGCTCGTGCCAGAGTATGGAGTAGTGGATGGGGGGCAGGTCGAGAGGCAGTGGCAACAGTGCTACTTTGAGTCCCATCGTGTCCCGCAGCGTCTCCGCGAACATTTTGGGCAGGGTGGTAATGAAGTCCGCCTGGCTGACCGTGTTGACCGCTGATACGAAGTAGGGGAGTTGCACGGCGATGCGGCGGCGCAGGTTCAGCCGGGCCAGGTTGCGGTCGATATCGTGGACCGCGCTCAGGTAGCTGGGCACATCCACATGGTCGAGATCGCAATAGCGGCTGAGGGTCAGGGATTGCCTGAGAATGGGGTGGTCCTCGCGCACCACGCACACCAGCCGGTCGGTACCCATGCGTCGCAGACGGATATGCGCCGGCGACTCCTCCATGATCCCGAGGCCGACATCGACTTCGCCATCCTCAATCAGCTGCAGGGCGTTGCCGTCCCAGTTCTTGACGCCGACGTCGAGGTGGGGCGCCAGGCTGTGCAGCATCTCCGCCAGATACGGGATATAGAACAGGGCGCCAAAATCGGTGGTGCAGAAGTTGACCGTGCCCTGGGCCGTCGCCGGATCGAAGCCCTCGGGGGCCAGTATCTCCTCGATCCCGCCAAGACAGGTCTCCAGGCGATAGGCCAGACCCTCGGCGCGCGCGGTCAGCTCGTAGCCGTGCTTGCCGCGCACCAGCAGGGGGTCGCCGAACAGTGCGCGCAGGCGATTCAAGCTGCGACTCATGGCGGGTTGGGTAATGCCCACCGACTCGGCGGCCCGGGTGATGTGGCGGGTTCTGATCAGGGCGCGCAGGGCCACCAGCAAATTCAGATCCGCGCTGGCAATATCGACTTTGTCCATGGGGCTGGCACGCTGCTGGGCGACAAACGGCGGACGATAGCACAACCCGCCATTGAGCGATTCCTGGCCAGCGGCGCGCAGCGCTGCCCGGCACTGCCCTGAAGATGGTCATGCACAGAGTTGTCCACAGGCTTGTGCACAGAATCTGGGGAAAACCCCGGGGCTTATTCACAGTGCCGAGGGCAGCGGCAGATCAAAATCTCAGCACATCGTTCAATAAAGCAACGATTCCTGCGCCGGGTATTGACAAAATCGACGTCCGTGGCGACGGATCGGGATGCAGTGCCGATGCGGAAAATTTATTGCCGGGCTTGCTTGACGCCAGCGAAAAGCCCTGTTCCAGGATTTATCCACAGCACTGTCTGGTATCCACAGGGGCCGATGCAGACACCGACGGCCCTGGCCCGCGAGCAGCTACTCACCGCCGCGCTTTGACCTGCATCAGCACGTGTGGCAGGCGTCCAGCGTCCGACGTCCAGCGTCAGACGTCCGACGTAGCAAATCAGGATTCAGCGTCGAGATCGAGGTCGGCATCGACGACGATGGACAGACAGGGCACATCCAGCTCTTCGGCGTAGTTGGTGCGCAGCCACCAGGGTTTGCCGTCGTAAGCGCGTACCTGGCGACGGCGGTCGCTGCGGCGGCGGCAGCCGTGGCCCGGAACCCGGGCGGGTAGTCGTTGCTGGCGCCTGTCCTTGGGCTTGCGACGATCCTCAAACATACAGCAGTGGCTTCGCAATAAGAGAAAAGGAGTGACGGGGAAAGTCTACCGAAGTCGTCAGGGGGTGAACAATCGACATCTGGCCCCGACACCGAGAGCGGCCCCAAAAACGGAACTGGTTCACAGCTTGCCTGCCCGTTCGGTGGCCGCGTATGGTGGCGGTATTCCTGCCACGGGACCGACCGATGTCCGATGCACTGGCCAGCTTTGAACGCCAATTGAGCGCCCTGTATGAGCAGGCGGCGTCGACAGGTGAGGTCGCGCCGGCGGCCCGCTACCGGCTGGAAGGCTACGCCCAGGCCCTGATTGCCGAGGGGCTGGCCAGCCGCGATGCGGTGATGGCCTGTATCGCGCGCTGTTACCGGGACGCCCAGGGCGCGGCGCTGGAGGAGGCCCACGGCGCAAGCTGGCCGGGCGAGGACCCGGCGCGGGTGGCGGTGCCCTGGCGCGCGCCGCGGGCGCCGGTCTGGCCTACGACCCGGGACTGATCGCGCGCAATGAATCCCGATGGATCCCATCTCGACACCTGGCTGAGCGAGGCTTCACGCGCGGCAAAGCGGCGTCGCCACCGGCTGACCCTGATCATAAGGGGCGAGTCTGACTGGTGCCGTGCCCAGGCCGTGCAGCTGTGGCGCCAGTGGGCGCCGTCTGCGGGGCTGTGGCTGGGCGAGACGGTGCCTGGCGGTCCCGGTGCGAATCACGGCATCCGGAGCCTGGCGCCTGCGGCGTTCCGCCAGGCCCTGGGCGGCGAACACGATCTGTTGCTGGTGGATGCCCTCGACAGCTTCTCCGCCAATGCCTTTGCGGCACTCAGCGGCAGCCTGATCGGCGGTGGCCTGCTGGTGGTGCTGTGGCCCGATCATGCGCCCGATGCTGAGCATGCGCACGATGCTGAGAGAGGCGCGTTCCGGCGCCGTTGTGAGCGCCTGTGGGCCACCGGTGCCGACACCTGGATCTATACCCCGGATAGCCCTGCGCTGTCGCCGCCCGGCGCCGAGCCCGCAGCGCCCGCGATACAGGTGCTGACCGGAGACCAGCGCGAGGCGATGAGCGCCGTGCTGAGCGCGGCCCAGGGGCACCGCAACCGGCCGGTGGCGCTGGTCGCCGAC
>JAVEVZ010000178.1:0-6251 GCA_034004805.1 Spongiibacteraceae bacterium
CGCTGGTGCGGCGCGCCGCCTGGCTCTACTGGGTGGCCAGCCGCCAGAGCGAGCACGCGATCCGCCGCAACTACCCGTTGATCGGTCGTTTTCGCTATTTGTTCGCGTCGCTGGGGCAGTTTTTCCGCCAGTACTTCTTCGCCATGGACCGCGAGGAAATGCCCTTCAACCGCGCCGAGCGCAGCTGGGCCTATCGCGCCGCCAAGAATATCGACTCCACCGTGGCGTTTGGCTCCACCCGCAATATGAACGAGCCGGGCAGCGTGATTTTCGTCAACGATCCCTTCCCGACCCTGCACCAGGATTTCGGCGAACCCAGTCCCGTGACCATCGGCCCCGACTGCCCGCAGCCCTACACCACGGCGCGCTTCTTCAATATCTCGGCGATGAGCTATGGCGCGTTGTCGAAGCCCGCCGTGCAGGCTCTGTCGCGGGGCGCGGCCAAGGCCGGCTGCTGGCTGAACACGGGCGAGGGCGGGCTGTCGCCCTGGCACCTCGAAGGCGGCTGCGACATCGTGATGCAGATCGGCACTGCCAAGTACGGCGTGCGCGACGCGGCGGGCAATCTCAGCGAGCAGCGCCTCAGGGAACTGGCGGCCATGCCCCAGGTGCGGATGTTTGAGCTCAAGCTCAGCCAGGGCGCCAAGCCGGGCAAGGGCGGCATCCTGCCGGGGGTCAAGGTCACCGAGGAGATCGCCGGGATCCGCGGCATTCCCGTCGGCCAGGACTCCATCAGCCCCAACGGCCACCCCGATATCCGCAGCAACGATCAACTGCTGGACCGCATCGAGTACATCCGCGGGATCACCGGCAAGCCGGTGGGTCTCAAGGCGGTGGTGGGCGATGAGACATGGTTGAACGAACTGTTTACCTGCATACAGCGCCGCGGCGCTGCCAGTGCGCCGGACTTTTTCAACCTGGACAGCGGCGATGGCGGCACCGGCGCCGCGCCCCAGAGCCTGATGGACTACATGGGCCTGAATATCCGCGAGAGCCTGCCCCTGCTGGTGGACAAGCTGGAGGAGTACGGCCTGCGCGAACGCATCCGGGTGGTGGTGGCGGGCAAGCTGATCAACCCCGCCGGGGTCGCCTGGGCACTGTGCGTGGGTGCGGATTTCGTGGTGTCGGCGCGGGGTTTTATGTTCGCCCTGGGCTGCGTACAGGCGATGCAGTGCAACAGCAATACCTGCCCCACCGGCGTCACCACCCACGACCCCAGACTGCAGCGCGGCCTGGATCCCGCGAGCAAATCCGAGCGCGTCTATCACTACCTCGCCAATCTCGAGCGAGAGGTGGGGGTGATTGCACATTCCTGCGGCGTCGCGGAGCCGCGCCAGTTGCGTCGCCGCCATGCGCGCATCGTCGTTGAGCGGGCGCGCTCCGCGAGTCTGGCCACGCTGTATCCGCCCAGAGACACAATCGAGAATGCCTAGCCGGCTCCGTGTCCGCGCCGCGCGAATCCGCGGGCGGTGCGCCTATACAGACGAGTTCTCGATGGTACAATTGGCGGTCTTTTGAGCAAGCGAGAAGCAGGCATTGAGCGATTCCCAGACCGACACCGAGCGCCAGACCCTGAGCCAGTCGCAAACCGAGCAGCGTGCTGACAGCGACAACAGCAACGACAGCGACAACAAGAATGGCGGCAGCGACCCCGGCAGCGACGACAGCAGCACCAAAAAGCGCCGTCCCCGCCGCCGCGGCCGCGGTCGACGCAAGAGCAGCAGCGACGCTGGCTGGTCGATCGACCAGTTCCAGGTGGTGGAAGTCGAAGGCAGGACCCGCTTCCACGACCTCGATCTGGACGATCGCATCATGCGCGCGATCCAGGAAGTGGGCTTCGAGTACTGCTCGCCGATCCAGGCGGAAATACTGCCCAGCACCCTCAACGGGCTCGATGCCATCGGCAAGGCCCAGACCGGCACCGGCAAGACCGCCGCGTTCCTGATCACCATCATCAATGATCTGCTGAACAACCCCATCGAAGAACAGCGCTACATGGGCGAGCCCCGGGCGCTGATAATCGCGCCCACCCGCGAACTGGTGGTGCAGATTGCCGAGGATGCCAGGCAGCTGTGCAAGCACACCGACCTGTCGGTGGTGTCGCTGATCGGCGGCATGGATTACCAGCGCCAGCTCGCCGAACTGGAAGAGCGGCTGGTGGATATCGTGGTGGCGACCCCCGGCCGCCTGCTGGATTTCGAGCAGCGCAAGGACCTGTTCCTGGACCTGGTGGAAATCCTGGTCATCGACGAGGCGGACCGGATGCTGGACATGGGTTTTATTCCCCAGGTCAAGCGCATCATCCGCAGCACCCCGCGCAAGACCCACCGCCAGACCCTGCTGTTCAGCGCCACCTTCACCCAGGACATCCTCAGCCTCACCGAGCAGTGGACCTTCGAGCCGGTACGGGTGGACATCGAGCCTGAGTCGGTGGCCACCGCCACTGTGGACCAGAAGGTCTATATCGTATCGGGCGAAGACAAGTACGCGCTGCTGCGCAATATCGTCATGCACGACGACGCCACCAGTGTCATCGTATTTGCCAACCGGCGCGACGAAGTCAGCCGGCTGTTCGAGCGCCTCAAGCGCGCGGGCATCAACTGCGGCATTCTTTCCGGCGACGTGCCCCAGAGCCGCCGCTCCCGCACCCTGCAGATGTTCAAGGAAGGCAAGCTGCAGGTGCTGGTGGCAACCGATGTCGCCGGCCGCGGTATCCACGTCGACGGCGTCAGCCACGTGGTGAACTACACCCTGCCCGAAGACCCCGAAGACTACGTCCACCGCATCGGCCGCACCGGCCGCGCCGGCGCCACCGGCACGTCCATCAGCTTCGCCTGCGAAGACGACGCCTTCCTGCTGCCCGCCATCGAAAAACTGCTGGGCGACAAACTCCCCTGCGAGCGCCCGCCGGCGGATCTGGTGGTGGATAAGGGGGACAGCGTTCAGGGCTCGACGTCTGACGTCTGACGCTCAACGCCTGACGGGAGACGGGAGACACGGGAGACGGGAGACACGGGAGACGGGAGACACGGGAGACGGGAGACGGGAGACGGGAGACGCAGGCCGGGTGGATGACGGCGTAGGGGTCTGACGTCTGACGCTGGACGTCTGACGCAACAACCCCTGCCAATAGTGAGCGTCCAGCGTTGAGCGTCAGACGTCCGACGTCAGACTTTCCAGCTCCTCCCGCTTCAACCCCTCGACCCAGTAAATCGTCGCGCCGCACACGGCGGCGGGCATGATGATGAGGTTCAGTACCGGGATCATGGTGGCCAGCATGACGCCGCCGCCAAAGCCGTAGCTCTGCGCGCGGCGCCGATGCAGCGCGGTGCGCACGTCCTTCAGGGATTTTTTGTGGTTGTCCATCGGGTAGTCCACATACTCCAGGGCCATCATCCAGGCGCCCAGTGCAAACCACAGAAACGGCGCCACAGGGCCTGCGAAGAAGCTCAGGATCAGCACCAGCAGTGCGCGCGGCAGATAGTAGAGAATCTTGCCGAGTTCCTTGGCGATAGCGCGTGGCGCATCCGCCAGGGCGCCGGCCACACCGCCGCTGTCCGCCACCGGCGCGCCGCTCAGCAGGGTTTCAACCTTCTCCGCCAGCAGTCCGTTGAACGGTGCGGCGATCAGGTTGGCCAGCATGCTGAAGCTGTACATCACCACCACCAGCAGCAGGATCACCGCCAGTGGCCACAGCAGCCATTCGAGAAAGCCGAGGAAGTCCGGCAGCCATGCCAGCAGGCGCTCAATCCAATGGTTGAACTGCCGCAGGCTCACGCCGATCAGGGTGGAAAACAGCAGAAAATTGACCAGCAGCGGCAGCGCCACAAAACGGCGGATGCCCGGGGTATTGAGCATGCGCAGGCCGCGCCATAAATAGTGGAAGCCCTGGGTCACGACACGTGCTCCGGTGATGGCGGGTCGGGGCTGCGCAGCGCCTGCAGGCAGGCGACGCACAGGCAGCGGTCGGTAGCGGCGGGCCAGTCGGACGCCGGTTCAGCGCGCGGCGCTTGCGCCATGCACCAGCAGTCCGCGCTGTTGTGTCCCGCCGCGGGAGCGCAGCGGTTGTCGTCGCCGCAGCGCGGGCACTGGCTGGCCAGGCTGGGATGAGTGTGTATCATGGTCGGCATTGTACGTGGCTGGACACAACTGGCGAGAGCGTGGGACGTGGCAGACCAGGAAGACAAGCTGTTTCGCGACGAGATGCAGGGCGTGGCGCGCCTGCGCAGCCCGGCGCGTGTCGCCCTCGCGCGGAGTGAGGACTCACCGCTGGCACGCGATGCACGGCGCGCTGCCGCCGTCGCCGCGCTGGAGCGCGACACCAATTTTCTCAGCAGCGATTGTCATCAGCTGCTGGATCCCTGGTATCCGCTGGAGTACCGGCGCGAGGGCGTTCAGCTCGGCGTGTTCAAAAAACTCAAGCAGGGCCGCTACCAGGTCGACGCGCGGCTGGACCTGCACCGCATGACGGTGGAGCAGGCCCGCACCCAGGTCTTCGACTTCCTGCGCCAGGCCCGCGCCTACGACCTGCGCACGGTCATGATTGTCCACGGCAAGGGCACCCACAGCGGTTCGCCGGCGGCAATCCTCAAGAGTTTCGTCAACCAGTGGCTGCCGGCCATCGATGAGGTCCAGGCCTACGCCAGCGCCCAGCCGCGCGACGGCGGCCTGGGCGCGGTCTACGTCCTGCTCCGCAAGGGCGACAGGGCCCGCCAGGCAAACCGTGAGCGGGTGACGAAGGGGCGGCCGGGCGTCTGACGTCGGACGCTTAACGCTTAACGGAAGACGCTGGGAGAGTGGGTGCGTCTGGTCTTGGCCTCTTCTTTTTTGGCGTCAGACGTCCAGCGTCAGACGTCAGACCCTTGAGCCGTTAGCCACCTCACCTCGCGTCACCCTTCCGACCAGCGTCTTCCGTCTCCCGTCCAGCGTCTTCCGCCGCCTTGACCACCCTCACCACCACCGCCTTTGAGGCCGGTGTGAAGCTGCGGTCGCCGCAGCTGTCCAGCGCTACCAGGGCGTTGGTTTCCGGGTAGTAGGCGGCGCAGCAGCCGCTAGGGGTGTCGTAGGCAACCACGCGAAAGCCGTGGACGCTGCGCGCGATGGCGTCGTCGTTGACGCTGTGAATATCCACCCGGTCGCCGTCCTGCAGGCCGTGCGCGGCGATATCCGCCGGGTTCATCATCAGCACCCTGCGCTGGCCGTAGATGCCGCGATAGCGGTCGTCCATGCCGTAGACGGTGGTGTTGTACTGGTCGTGGGAACGCAGGGTCTGCAGGGTCAGCAGCGGCTGGTCGCTGTGGGCCTGGGCGCGCTGCCGGGGCAGTTGGGCCGGCAGCGGGTGGGCCATAAAGCGGGCGCGGCCGCCGGCGGTGTGCCACTCCCGGCGCGCGGCGCTGTTGCCCAGGTAGAAGCCGCGCGGGCGCCGCACCCGTGCGTTGAAGTCGGCAAAGGCCGGCAGTACCGCGGCAATGGCGTCGCGGATGCGGTCGTAATCGGCGATATACCAGCCCCAGTCCACCGGCCTGTCCCCCAGCAGGGCCTGGGCCATACCGGCAACAATGGCCGGTTCGGAGCGCAGTTCGGCCGACGCGGGCGCCACCACGCCCTGGGACGCGTGCACCATGCTCATGGAATCCTCGACCGTGATGAACTGCTCGCCGCTGGCCTGGCGATCGCGGTCCGAGCGCCCCAGGCAGGGCAGGATCAGGGCTTCGCGGCCGGTCATCAGGTGGCTGCGATTCAGTTTGGTGCTGATCTGCACGGTCAGTGCGCAGCCCTGCAGTGCGCGTTCCGTGCGCGCGGTATCGGGGGTGGCGGCGGCGAAGTTGCCGCCCATGGCAATAAAGACCCGCGCGTCGCCGCGCTCCATGGCCTGAATCGCCTGGACCGTATTGTGGCCCGGCGCGCGCGGCGGCTCGAAGCCGAACACCGCGCCGAGGCGATCCAGAAATGCGGCGTCGGGCGCCTCGTTGATGCCCATGGTGCGGTCGCCCTGCACGTTGCTGTGGCCGCGCACCGGGCAGGCGCCGGCGCCGGGGCGGCCAATATTGCCGCGCAACAGCAGCAGGTTGCTGATCTCCTGGATGGTAGCCACCGAATGCTGGTGCTGGGTGAGGCCCATGGCCCAGGTAATGATGACGCGCTCGTTCCCGGCGTAGATGCGCGCGGCGAGCTCGATATCGTCTCGGGCCAGGCCGCTCTGCTCGATGATCTGCGCCCAGTCGGTGGCTTCGACCTGGGCCCGGTAGGCG
>JAVEVZ010000179.1:0-6245 GCA_034004805.1 Spongiibacteraceae bacterium
GGTCGAAGGGGTTGGGCTTGGCTGTGGACATGGCTGGCTCCGTTATTGAGGCTGCGTGTCGTGGCTCGGCAGGGATGTCGACGGGCCAGTGTCACGCAAAACCGTCTTTGGTGAATCATTCATTTGCAGGATGGCGGGGCACCGGTACACCTGTCCAACGGTGCCGCCGTTCCGGCCGTCAATCGCGAACAGGGCGGTGGCCGGCGTTGTACTCGCGGATAAAAATATCCCAGAACGCGAGGAACAGGGCGGCAATCACCGGCCCCAGCAGAAAGCCGGTCATACCCATCAGGGCGATGCCGCCCAGCGTGGACAGCAGGATCAGGTAGTCGGGCAGCTTGGTGTCGCGACCCACCAGTATCGGCCTCAGGATATTGTCCACCACGCTGATGACGCCGGCGCCGACACCCAGCACCACCGCACCCGCCACCCAGTCGCCCACCGCCAGCAGGTAGACACCCACCGGCAGCCAGATCAGCGCCGAGCCCACCGCCGGCAGCATCGACAGCACCGCCATCACAACGCCCCACAGCAGCGCGCCCTGTACGCCGACGGCGGCGAACAGCAGCCCGCCCAGCAGGCCCTGGATGACCGCGATGACCAGGGTTCCCTTGATGGTCGCGCGGGCCACTTCGGTGAATTTGGCGAACAGCATGCGCTCGCGCTCATCGCCCAGCGGCAGGGCACGCATCAGCCAGATGAGCAGGCGCTTGCCGTCGCGCAGGAAAAAGAACAGCAGGTACAGCATCAGGATCAGGCTGAGCATGAACTGGAAGGTGTTCTGGCCGATGCTCAGCGCCTTGGTGGCAAAAAACTTGCTGGTGCCCAGGGCGGCGGTGGACAGGCGCTCGGTAATCTCGCCGGGCTCGATGTCGAGGCGCTCAAGGGTGGTTTCGATGATGGGCGCGCGCTCACGCACCCAGTCCACTGCGTCCTGGGGATCCAGCTCGCCGGCTTCCACGCGCTCGTAGAGCAGGTTGCCCTCCTTGGCGATACCGGTGCCGATAAGCGCCAGCGGTACGATCACGACGATCACGCTCAGCATCAGGGTCAGCAGCGCAGCCCGATTGCGGCGCCGGTGCAGGACGTACAGCAGGCGCCGGTATACCGGATAGAACAGTATGGCCAGCAGACCCGCCCAGAATATGGCGGCGAAGAACGGTTTGAGCACCAGGAAGAAGACCAGTGTCACCGCGACGAGGGCCAAGAGAAATGCGCGGTCTTCCAGTTTCGTTTGACGTTGCATGGAGGTTCCATATCCAGTGTAGGCGACGGAGTATAACCAGCCCGCGACACCGCTGCGACGATCGGTTATTTGCCGCCGCGATGCACAGATGAGGCGCGGTTGCCTGCCGGGCTGTGGCAAACTTGCGACCTTTGATCGTCCAGTCAGGGAGCTTTCATGACCTATATCGCGGTTCTCGCCGGGCTTGTGCTGCTGGTGTGGAGCGCCGACCGCTTTGTCGACGGTGCGGCGGCGACGGCACAGCACTTCGGTATGTCGCCGCTGCTGATCGGCATGGTGATCGTCGGCTTCGGCACCTCGGCGCCGGAGATGGTGGTGTCGGCACTGGCCGCATCGCAGGGTAACCCCGGTCTTGCACTGGGCAACGCCTATGGTTCCAACATCACCAATATTGCACTGATACTGGGGCTCACCGTCGTGCTGAGTCCGATCGCGGTGAACTCGCGGGTGGTTCGCAATGAGCTTCCCCTGCTGCTGGCAATCACCGGCCTGGCAGCCTGGCAGCTGTGGGACGGCCAGCTGTCGCGCATGGACGCCTGGGTCCTGCTGGCGGTATTCGCGGCGGTGATGAGCTGGTCCGTATACCAGGGCCGCAAGCGGCCCGACGACGTGCTGGGCGGCGAATTCGCAGAGCAGCTGGCAACCCAGCACATGCCGCTGCCCCGGGCGCTGCTGTGGCTGGCACTGGGTCTGGTGGTGCTGGTGATCAGTTCGCGGATGCTGGTGTGGGGCGCCGTCAGTATCGCTCAGCAGCTGGGCGTCAGTGATCTGGTGATTGGCCTGACCATCGTTGCGGTCGGCACCTCGCTGCCGGAGCTCGCCTCCTCGCTGGCGGCGACCCGCAAGGGCGAACACGATATCGCCCTGGGCAATGTGCTGGGCTCGAATATGTTCAATACCCTGGCGGTGGTGGGGATTGCGGGTGCCATACACCCCTTGTCCATAGACCCTGCGGTGCTGACCCGCGATGTGTTGACGATGGCGCTGCTGACCGTTGCCTTGCTGATTTTCTGTTTTTCACGGCGCGGCCCGGCACGCCTGTCGCGGCGCGAAGGCGCCTTGCTGCTGCTGGCCTATGTGGTCTACAACGCCGTACTGGTGCAGGGCGTGCTGAGTGGCACCGCATAAGGCGCCGGCAACAGGGCGCGCCACAGCATGTCTGCGTCATCGCCGCCGCATGAATAAAACGCCGTGAGCGAGCCGGTCACGGTCCAGGTCTTCGCCAAGGCGCCCGCGCCGGGACTGGCCAAGACGCGCCTTATTCCTGTGCTGGGCGCCGATGGCGCAGCGCGGCTTGCGGCCAGGATGCTGGAGCGAACCCTGTGGGCCGCCATCGCCGCCGAGCTGGGCCCCGTGCAACTGTGGACGACCCCTGCCGTGTCGGATCCGGCATGGCGCGGCGTCGCACTGCCACCCTTGGTCCAGCCCCATCCCCAGGGCGAAGGCGATCTCGGTGCGCGCATGGCGCGCGCCGCCAGCGCCGGTCTGGCGGAGGGCCGGCCGGTAGTGTTGATCGGTACAGACTGCGTGGAGATGAGCGCGGCGCTTTTGCAAGATGCCGCTGCAGCGCTGAGTCGGTGCGAGGCGGTGATCCATCCCACCCTTGACGGGGGCTATGCGCTGCTGGGTCTGCGCCGGTTTGATATGACGCTGTTTCAGGACATGCCCTGGAGCACCGACCGGGTCTACTCCCTCACCCTGGCGCGTCTGCGCGCTCTGCACTGGCGCGTCCAAGCGTTGACCCGACTGCACGACGTGGACCGCCCGGAAGATCTGGAAAGGTTCCGGCAGGCTTTTGATTCCGTCGCATGGCCTTAGCGCACAGATCCCATGGCAGGGTGCGCGCGGGCCTGTGGCGCAACACGCTTACCGTTGCCGGACCGCGCGTCGCGCTGTGTGCGTGACGGAGAATCCGCGCACCGCGAATCAATGACCGATTTTCAAAACAGGCTTGATGGTGACGCCACTGGCCGAGTCTTCGAACGCCTGGTTTATCTGCTCAAATGCATAGAATTTGATCAGCTTGTCGAACGGAAACTGGCCCGCTTTGTAGTGCGCGATCAACTGCGGAATAAACACTCGGGGGATAGAATCGCCTTCAATGACTCCGATCATACTTTTTCCTTCCGCCATCAGGTCGTTGTGGATATCCAGATTCACCTCGGGTGTAATGCCGACAATCGCCGCGGTACCCAGTGGTCTCAAGGCATTCAGTGACTGCTTGACCAGCTGGGGGACGCCTGTGGTTTCAACGGCATAATGACTGCCGCCCGCGGTGAGTTTCTTGATCTCCGCGACGACATCCACCGCTTTGCCATTCAGGACATGGGTCGCGCCCAGCGCCTTGGCCAGAGCAAGGCGATGTTCATGCACATCAACGGCAATGATGTGCTGGCAGCCGATAATGTTGGCGGCCATCACCGCACTGAGACCCACAGCGCCGGCGCCGTAAACCACGATACTGGCACCAAATGCCGGTTTCAGGCGATTGAGTACCGTGCCCGCGCCGGTCTGTATGCCGCACCCCAGCGGTCCCAGCAGGGCCAGATCGACGTCGGGATCGACCTTCACTGCATTTCTGGACTTGGCGATAGCGTAGGTGGCGAACGACGATTGGCCAAAAAAGGTCGCCAGTGATTGTTGGCCTCGAGCCAGCCGCCGACTGCCATCGTCCATGGCGCCGCCGAAGTTAAGATCATTAAAGGTATCGCACACGGTCGGGTGGCCCGTCAGGCAATGCCCGCAATGGCCACAGTGCGCAAACGACAGTACGACATGGTCGCCGGCCTGCAGATCAGATACGCCCGTGCCGACGGCGTCCACCACGCCAGCCCCCTCATGGCCCAGCACGATGGGAAATGGCGCTATGCCCATGTCCCGCGCGACAACGTCCGTGTGGCAGACGCCGGCCGCAACAATCCGCACCCGTATTTCGTCAAACGCAGGATCGGCAAGCTGCACCGATTCGAGCGCGAATGCTGCGCCCTTGCTGCGGGTTACCGCCGCTTGAATATCCATCAGCCTACCCTCTTTTATCAATTAAGCCCGGCGCTTCCCGGCGAAACGCCCGGCGCCTTAATTCGCCGATGCAATCAGAATGGATACTGCCTCGGCGTTCTTTGTACGCTCACCCATTGCACGGTGGAGAACTCTTCGATGGCCCAGTCGCCGTTGAAACGGCCCAGCCCCGAGTTTTTCTCACCGCCAAAGGGCAGGTGCGCCTCGTCATTTACCGGCATGTCATTGACGTGCGCCATGCCGGCCCTGATCTGACGGGCGAAGCGCAAGCCTCTGTCGAGATCACCGCAGAATACGGCACTGGAGAGGCCAAATTCAGTCGCATTGGCCAGCGCCAGGGCGTGGGCTTCATCCCGGGCCTTGTGGATGCCCACCAGAGGGCCGAAGCTTTCATCGCTGCTGAGCGCCATGTCGGGGGTGACATCGCCGAAGATGTGCGGCGGCATCACCTGGCCCTGGACCTCTCCCCCAAGTAGCAGCGTCGCGCCTTGCTCTTTGGCTCTGGCAATTTTGCGCTGTAAACCCTCCAGTTGGGACCGGTTGATGATGGGGCCGATCACGGTCTCCGGAATCGAGGGATCACCGACCTTGAGCTTGCTGACATGTGCGACGAAGCCTTCAACAAAACGGTCGTACAGGTGACGATCGACAATAATCCGGTTGATCGCCATACAGATCTGTCCCTGGTGCAGAAACTTGCCGAATACTGCGGCCTTTACGGCCTGCTCGACGTCCGCATCATCAAGCACCACAAACGGGCTGTTGCCGCCCAGTTCCAGCGCGACCTTTTTGAGATCAGGGCCGCCGAGAGCGAGTTTGCCAATATCCCTGCCAACCGCTGTCGAGCCGGTAAATGAAATCAGTGCAGGCGTCGGATGCGCGACAAAGTCGTCACCGATGGCTGATCCGGCGCCGATGACCACACTCAACAGCCCCGCCGGCAAGCCGGCCTCCTCAAAGATGCGGCCAAGCAGCAGCCCGCCGCAGACCGGAGTATCGCTTGCCGGTTTGATCACCACGGCGTTGCCCAGTGCCAGGGCCGGCGCCACCGACCGCTGTGAGAGGTGCAGGGGGAAGTTCCAGGGGCTGATCACTCCTACCACCCCGAGGGGGCGGCGATAAACCAGGTTCTCTTTGCCCGGAATATCGCTGCTCAAGGTAGCCCCGCGGACTCTGCTGGGCATACTGGCTGCCTCCAGGGTAATCGCGCGGGCGCTGTTCCATTCGATCGTGGCTTTGAGCTGTGTACTGCCCGACTCCCGGATCAACCAGTCAATGATTTCATCTTTGCGCGTGTCGAAGATCGACACCACTCGCAGCATCAATGCCGCGCGTTCCGCCGGCGGCGTGTCCGCCCACTCAAGCTGTGCCGCGGCGGCTTTTTGGTACGCGGCATCCAGGTCCGCGGAGGTGGCCGTCTGGATCGTAGTCAGCGTCTCACCGGAATAGGGGTTCAGCACCGGCCGGCTGCTCTCGCCGCTGCCCTGGCGCCATTCTCCCGCCAGCAGTTGCAAGTGAAAATCCCGGTAGTGTTCAGCCATGGAATGGCCCTCCCTGTCAGATTGCGATGCGGATGCGGCGTCGAGGTGCCAGGCGCTTCAATGCGGACACGCTGGAACCGCCCGGGCGACCATCGCCGGCTTCTGTGGTGGCGTGACATCACTGACAGCCATACTCCGACGGTTGCTGGTGTAAGTCCATAGCCGATCCGTCCTCGGCCCCGCACCGGCCATCTGCCGCGAGGCGCGGGGAGAGCCGCTAACGCAGGGAGTTCGCGCGATGACGACGACGCACTTGTCCGCTGTCTCAGCGTCGGCTCTGCGTGGTGGTCAGCATCAAGGCGTGGAAGGACTCCGGAATATCTGAGGCTGGCTACATCCATGCCATATCCATGCTCCGGAACTGCTGCTGATCCAGGCGCGTTAGCGGTGCAGGGCAGCGTGTCTTTGTTCAGCGCTCGATACCCATGCGGCACTTCGTG
>JAVEVZ010000180.1:0-6237 GCA_034004805.1 Spongiibacteraceae bacterium
GATGGCCCAGGCTTACGGCGTGTTCGCCAACCGCGGCGAGTTCGTGCCGGCAACACTGTTGAAGCGCCAGGAACCGGTCGAAGGACAGCGGGTGGTGGCGGCACCGATCGCCGAAGACGTGGTCAAAATGCTGGAGGCCGTAGTCCAGGCCGGCACCGGAACACGGGCACGGGTCCCGGCCTATTCGGTGGCGGGCAAGAGCGGCACTGTGCACAAGGTGACCGGCCAGGGCTATGCCGACGACCGCTACCGCGCAATCTTTGCCGGTTTTGCGCCGGCACAGCATCCGCGCGTGGTGGCGGTGGTGATTATCGACGAGCCCAGCACCGCCCACTACTACGGCGGCGAGATCGCTGCGCCGGTATTCGCCAATGTGGTGGCGGGGGCGATGCGGCTGCTGAACGTGGCGCCGGCACTGCCCCGCCAGCTGGTTCAGAAGCCGCCACTCGGGGAGCCCCTGGGATGATGGCCGTCAAGCAACTGTCAGCCGGACTGCCGCTGTCGGCGCTGGTACCGGATTTCGCCCTGCCACAGCTGGATGGACGCGCCGGCTCGGTGGTGGTCAGCGGCCTGGCGCTGGACAGCCGCAAAGTCCAGCCGGGGGACGCGTTTCTGGCCTATCCCGGCGACCGTTCCGACGGCCGCGACTACCTGCGCGAAGCCATTGCCCGCGGTGCTGCCGCGGTTCTGGTCGAGGCCGGCCGCAGCACCGGCGACCTGGAAATTCCCTGTGTGGCCATTCCGGATCTGCGCATGCATCTCAGCGCGATCGCCGGCCGCTTCCACGCCGATCCCTCCCGCGTCATGCGCGTAGTGGGCGTCACCGGGACCAACGGTAAAACCACCACTAGCCAGCTGCTGGGCCAGATCCTGCGCGCGGCTGGCCAGCCCTGTGGCGTGCTGGGCACCCTGGGGGCGTCTGTGGATGCACCCGGTGCCGGCGGCGGTCTCACGACCCCGGACGCCGTCGCCGTGCAGGCCCAGCTGGCCCAGTGGAAGCGCGCCGGTATCGGCCACGTGGCCATGGAGGTCTCCTCCCATGGCCTGGTGCAGGGCAGGGTGGAGGCGCTGCGCTTCAGCGGCGCGGTGTTCACCAACCTGAGTCGCGATCACCTCGATTACCACGGCGACATGGCCCGCTACGCGGCCGCCAAGCGGCGCTTGTTCCACTGGCCTGAGCTGGGGTTTGCGGTGGTCAACGGCGACGACGCCATGGGCCGCGAACTGGCCGCCGAATTGGCGGGGCAGCCGGGCCTGCTGCGCTACAGCCTGGAGGACAGCGGCGCCGATCTGTGCGCGGTGGACCGCCAGATGACGCTGGAGGGCATGCGCGCCCGGGTGCTCAGTCCTTGGGGCGAGATCCCGCTGGAGACCAGCCTGCTGGGCGACTTCAATCTGGCCAACCTGCTGGCCGCGGTGGCGGCGGCGGGCAGTCTGGGCCTGGACGCCGATGCGATCGCCCGGGCCGTGGCGCAGTGCCGGCCGGTGCCGGGCCGCATGGAGCGGATCGCGGGCGCTGGCGTCAGCGCGGTGGTCGACTATGCCCACACCCCGGACGGCCTGGCCCAGGCCCTGCGCGCCCTGCGCGAGCACTGCCCGGGGCGCCTGTGGTGCGTGTTTGGTTGCGGCGGCGACCGCGACCGCGGCAAGCGCCCCGAGATGGGCCGCATCGCCGAAGTCATGGCAGACCGGGTCGTGGTGACCAGTGACAACCCGCGCGGCGAGTCACCGCTGTCGATTATCGACGAGATCGTGGGCGGCATGTCCCAGCCACCGCTGGTGGAAGCCGACCGCGCTAAGGCCATCGCCCTGGCAATCGCTGCAGCGGAGCCCGGTGATCTGGTGTTGATTGCCGGCAAAGGCCATGAGACCCACCAGGAAATCACGGGCCGGCGCTACCCCTTCAGCGATCGTGAACAGGTGATCACTGCGCTTGCGCACCGAGGTGGCCGATGATGGACGCGCTGACATTGCGGGATATCGCCGCGTCGATCGGCGCGGCGTATGAGGGCGATCTGACCGTCCGCCGCGTGTGCACCGACAGCCGCAGCGTCGCCCCCGGCGACCTCTATGTCGCCCTGGTGGGCGAGCGCTTTGACGGCAACCAGTTTATCGCCCAGGCGGCAGCGGCCGGCGCCTGTGCCGCGGTCGTATCGCGACCCGGCGATGCCCGGTTGCCGCAGTTGCAGGTCACGGATACGCGCCGGGCGCTGGGCGAAATCGCGCGCCTGAACCGGCGTGCTTTCCGCGGTCCGCTGATCGCCGTCACCGGCAGCGCGGGCAAAACCACCGTCAAGAACATGCTCGCCGCGATATTCGCCGTTGACGGGCCGGTGCTGGCCACCGAGGGCAACTTCAACAATGAGATCGGCGTACCGCTGACTCTGCTGCGGCTGGCGCCGGAACATCGCGCGGCGGTGATCGAAATGGGCGCGGCGCGGGCGGGGGACATCGCCTATCTGTGCCAGTTTGCCGAGCCCGATGTGGGGGTGATCACCAATGCGCTGGCCGCGCATATCCAGTCCTTTGGCGATATCGCCGGCGTGGCGCGCACCAAGGGTGAAATCTATTCCAGCCTGGGGCCAAAGGGTGTCGCGGTGATCAATGCGGACGCTGGCTACTGCAGTCTGTGGCGCAAGCTGGCCGGCGCGCGCCGCCAGATCCTGTTCGGGCTGTCCGAGTCGGCGGATGTGCGCGCGACCGACCTGGCGCCCGACGCCCGGGGGCAGGGCTTCATGCTGCATTTCGAGGGCCGGTCCGCGCCGGTTCGCCTGCCACTGCTCGGGCGCCACAACGTGGTCAACGCCCTGGCAGCGGCCGCTGCCGCGCTGGCGGTTGGCACCCGTCTTGAGCAGATTGTCGAGGGCCTGGCCAGCGTCCGCGCGGTGCCCGGGCGCCTGTACCTACGCCGCACGGACGCTGGCGCGGAACTGATTGATGACAGCTACAACGCCAACCCGGCCGCCGTGCGCGCGGCCATTGATGTGCTGGCCTCGCGCCGCGGGCGCCGACTGCTGGTGCTGGGCGACATGGCGGAACTGGGCGATCAGTCAGAGCGAATGCACCGCGAAGTTGCGCAGTACGCGAGCGATTGCGGCATCGACGAGTTATTGGCCATCGGCCGCAACGCCGCCCTGATGGCCGACGCGTTTGCCGGCCCCGCCCGGGTCTTCGCCAGCCATGAGGCGCTGGCGAATCATCTGGCGGCGAGCACGCGGGCGGGTGACAGCATGCTGGTGAAGGGCTCGCGCTCCTCCCATATGGACCGTGTCGTCACGGCACTGTGCGCCCAGACCGATACCAATACCGGAGGGGTGCACTGAGATGCTGCTGTGGCTGGCCGACTGGCTCACGCAATACTTCAGCGCCTTCACGGTGTTCAAGTACCTCACCCTGCGCGGCATTCTCAGCGTGCTGACGGCGCTGATCATTTCCCTGGTGGTGGGACCGCCGATGATCCGGCGTCTCAACTACTACCAGATCGGCCAGGCGATCCGCAACGATGGCCCGGCGTCCCATCTCAGCAAGACCGGCACGCCGACCATGGGCGGCGCCCTGATCCTGGTCGCGATCCTGACCAGCACCCTGCTGTGGGGGGATCTACGCAACCCCTACTTGTGGACTGTTATCGCGGTAACGGTGATTTTCGGCGGCGTGGGCTGGGTCGATGACTACCGCAAGGTCATCGAAAAAAACCCGCGCGGCCTGCCGGCGCGCTGGAAATATTTCTGGCAGTCGATCGGCGGCCTGGGGGCGGCGCTGTTCCTTTATTGGATTGCCAGCACGCCGGCGGACACCCAGCTGTTTATCCCGTTTTTCAAGAATGTGGCCCTGCAACTGGGGCCGCTGTTTGTGGTGCTGGCCTACTTCGTGATCGTCGGAGCCAGCAACGCGGTCAACCTGACCGACGGCCTGGACGGCCTGGCGATACTGCCCACGGTTCTGGTGGGCGGCGCGCTGGGCATCATCGCCTACCTAACCGGCAACATTAAATTCGCCGACTACCTGTTTATTCCCTATATCGCCGGCAGTGGTGAGCTGATCGTGTTCTGCGGCGCCATTGCCGGCGCCGGGCTCGGCTTTCTGTGGTTCAACACCTACCCCGCACAAGTGTTTATGGGCGATGTCGGCGCACTGGCGCTAGGTGCGGCGCTGGGCACGGTGGCGGTGATCACCCGTCACGAGATCGTATTTTTCATCATGGGCGGGATTTTCGTACTCGAAACGGTGTCGGTGATCTTGCAGGTGGCGAGCTTCAAGCTCACCGGCCGGCGGATTTTTCGCATGGCGCCCATACACCACCATTTCGAACTCAAGGGCTGGCCCGAACCCCGGGTCATCGTGCGGTTCTGGATTATCACCGTCATTCTGGTGCTGATCGGTCTCGCGACACTGAAGCTGCGGTAAATGGCATGACATTGATTGCATCGGACATTGAGCGCGTCGTCGTGGGGCTGGGACCCACCGGGCTGTCCTGTGCGCGTCATCTGGCCGCGCAGGGCTTGCGCTTCAGTGTGGTCGACAGCCGCGAGACGCCGCCCGGCCTGGCCGCGCTGCGCGATGAGCTGCCCGAGGTCCCGGTGCATACCGGCAGTTTCGACAGTCCATTGCTGGACGCGGCCAGCGAATTGTTTATCAGCCCGGGGGTCGCACTGAGCGAACCTGCGCTGGCGCACGCGGCCTCACGCGGCGCCGCACTCAGCAGCGACATCGACCTGTTTGCCGATGCGGCCACCGCGCCGGTGCTGGCCATTACCGGCTCCAACGGCAAGAGCACGGTCACGTCTCTGGTGGGCGATATGGCCGCGCGGGCCGGCCTGAACGTCGGTGTCGGCGGCAATCTCGGCACGCCGGCTCTGGATCTGCTGGACGCGCAGCGGGCGCTGTACGTGCTGGAGTTGTCGAGCTTTCAGCTGGAGCGCTGCTCCAGGCTCAAACCGGCCGTGGCGGCGCTGCTCAATATCAGCGCGGACCATATGGACCGCTACCCGGACCTGGCGGCCTACCACCGCGCCAAGCAGCGCGTGTTCCGCGGCGCCACGCATGTGGTCAGCAACCGCGCGGACCTGCTGACCCAGCCGCTGCTGGCATCCGGGATGACGCACTGGAGCTTCGGCCTGGACGTACCGGATATCCGCGGCTTTGGCCTGCGTATCCACCAGGGCCGCGAGTGGCTGGTGTTCGAGCAGACGCCGTGGCTGGCGGTGAGCGAGCTGCGCATGGTCGGGCGCCACAACCTCGAGAACGCGCTGGCGGCCCTGGCCATCGGCCACGCCGCCGGCCTGCCGCGCGAGGCGATGCTGGCCAGCCTGCGGGACTTCGGCGGGCTGCCGCACCGCTGTCAGTTCATCGCTGAAATCAACGGCGTGGATTACTACAACGATTCCAAGGGCACCAATGTCGGCGCCTCCCTTGCGGCGATCAGTGGCCTGGCCAGCGATGGGCGCAAGCTGGTGCTGATCGCCGGCGGCGACGGCAAGGCCGCCGACTTTGCGCCCCTTGCCGCGAGCGCAGCCCAGCTGCGGGCCGCAGTACTGATTGGCCGCGACGCCGAGCGCATTGCGGCGGCAATGCCCTCCAGCCTGCGCATACTGCGCGCCCAGGGCATGCGCGAAGCGGTGGCACTGGCCGCCTCGCAAAGCCTGCCCGGCGATGCGGTGCTGCTGTCACCGGCCTGTGCCAGCTTCGATATGTTCGAGGACTACCGTCACCGCGGCGATGTGTTTGCGGTGGCGGTGCGCAGCATGGAGGACCCGAGCTGATGGCGACGGCGGCTGCCATGCATCCCCTCGACTCGCTGCGCGCCCTGCGCGCGGACCAGGTCATCCTGGTGATGTTGTGTGCGCTGCTGGGGGTGGGCCTGGTGGCGGTGGCCTCGGCGTCGGTGGCCTACGCCAACGCGCAGACCGGCGACACCCTGTTTCTGGTGCGCCGCTATGTGCTGCACCTGGCGCTGGCGGCGCTGCTGGCGGGCGTGGTGTACCGCGTGCCGGTGGATTTCTGGCACCGGAGCGGCTGGCTGTGGCTGCTGGTGGGATTTGTGATGCTGGCGCTGGTGCTGATTCCCGGCGTGGGCCGCGAGGTCAACGGCAGCCGCCGCTGGCTGGCGCTGGGGCCTCTGACCGTGCAGTGCTCGGAATTTGTGAAGTGGTTTCTGATTCTCTATATGGCCGGCTACCTGGTCAGGCGCAAGGACGAGCTACGCTCCAGCTGGAGCGGCTTTATCAAGCCGATGGC
>JAVEVZ010000181.1:0-6210 GCA_034004805.1 Spongiibacteraceae bacterium
GTCGTCAGCTTGCACCTGGCTGTGATCGAGCTGGCCTGGAGCGCGATCAGTCTGAGCCTGCATCACCTGCTGTCCTTCTACCGCGAGCGCAAGGCCGCCCAGGTTGCTGCGCACAAGAAGTTTCTGGTCAGCCGTTTTGCCGAGCTCTGCCTGGTGGTGGCGCTGGCGCTTGTCTATCAGGCGTCAGGCACACTGCAGTTGCAACAGCTGAACGCGTATCTGGCCGGTCTGGACACACTGCCAGTCTCGCTGCATATCGCAGCGCTGCTGTTTGCCCTGACCGCCATCCTGAAAACCGCGCAGCTGCCTCTGCATGGCTGGCTGATCCAGGTCATGGAGGCACCGACCCCGGTTTCCGCGCTACTGCATGCAGGCGTTGTGAACATGGGCGGCTTTTTCCTGATTCGCCTCGCCGAGCTCATTTCGCTGGCGCCGGCGGCACAACTTGCGCTGGTGGTAATGGGCAGCCTCACTGCGGTCCTCGCCGGGCTGGTCATGCTCACACGCATCAGCATTAAGGTGAATCTGGCTTGGTCTACCTGCGCGCAAATGGGGTTTATGCTGATGGAAATCGGGCTCGGCATGTACGAGCTCGCCCTCCTCCACCTGGTAGCCCACTCGCTCTACAAGGCACACGCGTTCCTCAATGCCGGCGAGGCAGTGCAGATTGCACGCAACAACGATTTTATGAAGCCAGTGCCGTCTGCCTATTCACCGCTGCTGCACCTCGGGGCCCTCGGGTTGAGTGGCGCGCTTGTCATCGGGTCGACCTGGCTGTGGCAACTGTTTGCACCCGGGCTGACAGTTCCTTCAGTCGCGCTGATCATCGTCGCCATGGGCCTCGCGTCACTACTGTGGCTGGACCAGTGGACTGCGGCGGGCTTGCTGCGCGGCATCGCCCAGGTGGTTGTGCTGACCCAGCTTTATATGATCTGGCACCTGCTGTTCACCTCCCTGGGCCCGGATCCTGTGCCGGCATCCTCGCCGCTGGCCCTGTTGGTGATGCTCTGCTTCGGCCTGCTTTATGGCGCCCAGGTATGGCTGCGCTGTTACCCCAAGGGCCGCTTTGCGCGCGCGCTCTATCCCTGGGCCTACTGCGGCTTTTACCTCGATGAAACATTCACCCGGCTGACCTTCAAACTCTGGCCGGTCAAGCTGAGCCCTGCTCAGACCCAAACCATCGCCAACCGCAATCCCGTACTGCAAGGAGAACTGCTGTGAAGGCATCAATCAAGCCCGTCGCGACAGACCAGGAGTCCCTGTCGGAGGCTATCAATACTGCCATCGACGCCGTAGCGCCCACATGGCCACTGGACCGGATGATTGCGGTCAATCCTTACTGGGGGCGGATTCAGGAGCCTTTCGACCGGGTCGCGAGCACCCTGGCGACCATTGCCGGATCTCCCTTGACGCTGCCTCTTACAGACTACGCACATGCATGGAAACGCGGCGAAATTACCAGCGCTGATCTGCAGCGCGCACTGGCTGAAGACAGCGGCGAGCTTACAGAAGCACAGCTGGTAGCGGCGCTGCAGTCCTCCCCGCAGCAGCTCGTACCTGTGCCCTTATTGAGCGATCGGCTGGACCGCCAGCGCGACCTGCAACACCAGCCCGCCTGGTGCGACACCATCACTCACCAGGTGTCACAGTTCTGCGCAGCCTATTTCGATAATGAACAGGCCAACTGGCACCCGGATCAGGCCAGCGACCTCTACCCCAGCTGGAGAAGTGCTCTGAGCGAAGACCACAGCGTCGCGCTGCTGATGCGCGCGGCACATATTCCAGCGCGGGCAAGCTCGCTGGCTGCAGGTGCGGAGCAGCAGATCCGTGACTCGCTCAACCAGCTCGGCGTACCGGAAAACGAATGGGCCCTCTATCTCCAGGCGGTACTGATGCGGGTGAGCGGTTGGGCCGCCTGGTGCGCCTATCTGCGCTGGCAGGCACGTCTGGAGGGTGGGGATTCCCACGCCCTGATAGATCTGCTCGCCATACGCCTGAGCTGGGAAAATCTGGTCGATGACGGTGCCCGGGATGCGGGCTCGCTGTGGGCAGACTGGCGCAGCGAATGGTGTCAGCGTATCCAGAACCCGGACGTTGCAGCGCACCGGATACCGGCACTCTGGCAGCGTGCGCGGGAAATTGCGTACCAGCGCAGCCTTGCCGATCAATTAATAGACGCGCCGCAGACTGAAATAGCGAGCACGCCGGCTGTGCAGGCCGCGTTCTGCATCGATGTGCGTTCCGAAGTGTTTCGCCGCCATCTGGAATATCAGTCCCCAACCATCCAGACCCTGGGCTTTGCGGGCTTCTTCGGCTTGCCCATCAGTTACACGCCACTGGGCACCCAGGCCACGCGCCCGCAACTGCCGGGGCTGCTGGCACCCCGCTTCAACGTTACGGACAGTGCCGGCGACACCGCACTGGATGCACGCATCTCGCGTGACAGAGCACACCGGTTGCAGGGCATGCAGCGCTGGCGGGTGTTTCAGTCCGTGCCGACCTCAGCCTTCACACTGGTCGAATCGCTGGGCCCGGGGTATCTGGGCAAGTTGATCAAACGAAGCCTGCCCAGCCGTGGCGGGGCCCCCGCAAACGACGCCCTTGGCCTCGGCGCCTCCCAGGCTCGGGCTATCCGGCCCGTACTGGATGCCGCCACCGCAGGCGGCCTGGCCGGACAAGCGCGCATCGCCGCTCAGGTGCTGGGCGCTATGGGACTGGGCGAGCATTTCGGGCGCTTGGTAATGCTTATTGGTCACGGCAGTCAGAATCGCAATAACCCGCATCGGGCGGGACTGGATTGCGGTGCCTGCTGCGGTCAGACCGGTGAAGTCAATGCCCGGGCGCTGGCTGCGCTGCTGAATGACCGGGCAGTCCGGCAGCAACTGCGTGAAGCCGGCACGGATATACCGGACAGCACCTGCTTTGTCGCAGGCCTGCACAACACCACCACTGATGAAGTGGTTCTGCATGACGTGGACACGGTGCCGGCCAGCCATGCGCAGGATCTGCAGTGGATTAGCTCCCAGCTGCTGGCCGCCGGCGCCGCGGCGCGCAGGGAGCGCGCGCCATTGCTGGGCCTTGGCAAGCTGCAGGACAAACCGGCGGCATTGCTGCGGGCGGTTCGCCAGCGGGCCGACGACTGGGCGCAAACCCGGCCCGAGTGGGGGCTGGCCAATAACGCTGCATTTATCATTGCGCCGCGCGCCAGAACACGCGGCGTTGACCTCCAGGGCCGCAGCTTTCTGCATGATTACGATCACCGCAGGGACTCTGACGGGAGTCTGCTGGAACTCATCATGACCGCGCCGATGATCGTGACTCACTGGATTAATATGCAGTATTACGCGTCAACCGTAGACAATAAGCGCTACGGCAGCGGCAACAAAGTCTTACACAACGTCGTCGGTGGCCGCCTTGGTGTTTTCGAAGGCAATGGTGGAGACCTGCGGATCGGGCTTCCCTTGCAGTCACTGCATGACGGCGAGCAGTGGCGGCATACGCCCTTGCGCCTGACCGTGGTCATTGACGCACCCAGGCAGGCAATTGAAAGGGTAATTGCGAAGCACGAGACCGTAAGCCGACTATTCGACAACCAATGGATCTATCTGATGCGGCTGGATGGTGATCGCGTTGAATTTTATCGGGACAGGGCCTGGCACCCCTATGAATAACAATTGCGCGGCTACCGGATCTGTGCCACACCTGAATCCAACGGCAATGGAGGAAATAGACTGATGAGTTCTCGCCTGGGCATTATCGGTGGCGGCCAGCTGGCGCTGTATCTCTGCGAGGCCGCAAAAGCACTCGACATAGAGGTCACGGTCGTTTCCGAGACGGCGACAGCACCGGCGCTGCGCTACGCCACCCACGCCGTGATTGGTCCACTCAATGAGCACGGCACCCTGCTGCGATTCCTCGCTCGTTGCGATACCGTAACGTTCGATCGGGAAGATATCCCGTCTGACACACTGGATTATCTGGCGAACGCAGAACAACAAGGGCACATAAATGTAAGGCCTGGCGTTGATACCTTGCGGATACTCAAGGACAAAGGCCTGCAAAAAACCTGGCTGGCGCAGCAGGAGCTTCCGACCCTGCCTTTCGATATTCTTAGTGGCAGACCCGATTCACTGAGCCAATTGAAAGCACGGTTTGGCACGGCAGTCGTACAAAAGGCTTGCCGCGGAGGATTTGATGGACGTGGTGTTCAGATACTGCCAGACGTGGCACTTGAGCAGCTATGGGATACGCCGTCCATTATAGAGCCCTTGCTGGAAGATAATCAGGAGCTTGCTGTCATTGTGACTCGCTCAGCTGCCGGGGAGGTCCAATCATTCCCACCCGTGAGTATGACTTTTACTCCTGAGCTCAACAGTTTGAGCACAGTAGCCATGCCCGCTTCGGTGAGTGCCGAGCTGTGCCATAGGGCCACAGCGCTCGGGGAACGTGTGGTAACACTACTCAGCGGCATAGGTAACTTTGCAATTGAGATGTTTCTGACCCCGCAGGGCGATCTATTGATAAACGAAATCTCTCCACGGGTGCATAACTCGGGCCATTTGACAATGGACGCATGCAACGTGTCACAGTTTGAACAGCATGTGCGCGCCGTAATGGGCATGGATCTGATTTCACCCACCATGCTCAGCCCAGGCGCGATGCGCAATATATTGTATGAAGAGTCTATGCGCAGCCGATGCCCGCCACTACCGCGGGTTGAACGCCTGCCCGAATCCGCGTCCACCATATACTGGTATGGGAAGCAGCCGGGCACGCGCGGACGAAAGATGGGGCATATCAACGCACTGGCTGCCACAGCTTACGACGCTGTCGAGCGCGTCAAACATGCACTTGGAACTATTACTCACAACAAAGAGGAGCGCGCGGAATGAGCGTAAAAGTTGGCATTATCATGGGCAGTGATTCAGATCTTCCTGTCATGCAAGGCGCCGTGGATATCTGCAGAGAGCTTCAAGTAGCCTATGAAATCGATATCGTCAGCGCACATCGCACTCCTGAAAAACTTTACGAATATGCCAGGTCAGCTGAACAACGCGGGCTACAGGTTATCATAGCCGGCGCAGGTGGTGCCGCACATCTGCCAGGTATGGCCGCAGCTTTGACCGTATTACCGGTGATAGGCGTACCCGTCAGCGCAACCAAGCTTGTCGGCATTGACGCGCTGCTATCAATAGTCCAGATGCCGATGGGGCTTCCCGTAGCGACGGTGGCAATAGATAACGCCACAAACGCGGGCATTCTTGCGGCACAGATAGTCGCTACCGGCGACAGCGAATTACGGCTTCGCCTGCACGACTATCGCCGAAAACTGCACGACAAGGTAGTTGAAAAGGCAAAGAATGTAACTGCCCAGGGCTGATCATGAACAATCACCAGCGAAGCCTTGCCGTCCTGGCTATTGTCACCGAAGAGGTGATTTAACCTCCCGGCAGCGATAAACATCTTTTGTCACGAGGGGGCCTCGGCCCTATCGGAAAGGCCCTCCATCTGCTTTATACAAGGTATTTTTCATGGCATCACGCCACCTGAGAGACGTTAGCTCCCCTCGCCGTGAATAGGTGGGTGCCAAAGGGTTTCGACTTATGGCGGGAATTTTTCAACGACTGTTCTGATTGCTGAACAGCGTTTTCGCGCGGGAAGACAATACAGAAATACCAATATCTACGACTGCATAGTACGGGCAGTAAAAACCTGACAGCCACCTGCTACAACTGAAGTGGCTGTCAGGCGAATGATAAAAATCTACAAATCAAACCTATCTGCAGTCATCACTTTCGTCCACGCACTGACAAAATCCTGCAAGAATTTTTCCTCGCCATCCCGGCTGGCATAAACCTCTGTTACAGCCCTCAGCTCAGCATTTGAACCAAAAATCAGATCTACAGGTGTCGCAGTCCATTTCACTTTACCTGTGGCGCGATCACGCCCCTCATAGATCCCCTCAGACTTCGCCACCTTTGACCACTGGGTAGACATGGTCAGCAGATTAACAAAGAAATCGTTGCTCAACTGCCCAGGTCTATCTGTGAGCACACCGTGTCTGGCGTTGCCAGCATTGGCGTCCAATACTCGCATGCCACCTACCAACACCACGGTCTCAGGTACCGTAAGCCCAAGCAGATCGGCGCGTTCTACCAGCATATCCGCAGGGGAAAGGTTATTGCCTTGGCTATAGTAGTTTCGGAAAGC
>JAVEVZ010000182.1:0-6194 GCA_034004805.1 Spongiibacteraceae bacterium
TCCCCACTGCTGCCTCCCGTAGGAGTCTGGGCCGTGTCTCAGTCCCAGTGTGGCTGATCATCCTCTCAGACCAGCTACGGATCGTCGCCTTGGTAGGCCTTTACCCTACCAACTAGCTAATCCGACGTAGGCTCACCTGATAGCGCAAGGTCCGAAGATCCCCTGCTTTCCCCCTCGGGGCGTATGCGGTATTAGCGCGAGTTTCCCCGCGTTATCCCCCACTACCAGACAGATTCCTACGCATTACTCACCCGTCCGCCACTCTACTCAGGCCGAAGCCCTTTCTCGTGCGACTTGCATGTGTTAGGCCTGCCGCCAGCGTTCAATCTGAGCCATGATCAAACTCTTCAGTTCAATCTTTTACCTCTGCAAAAAGCAAGAGGGTTGGTTTGCACAGTAACCCGCGCCCACCAACAAATCTCGGCTCAGAAGACAAACAACTGCATTGAATTAACGAGTCACTTGCTTCTGATAATCGTTTTATGACGACTACCTTCCACAAGCGCCCACACGCATTGCTTCATCTCAATTCTTAAACAGCCCAACGCCGCCAGGACGTTGTGTGTGGTTGGGGGCCAGCCCTCAACCGGGGACGCGCATTATACCGAGTCCCGCTGCGCTGGCAAGTGCCGGTGTCATTTATTTCGCTGACCCCGCCGCCGCCCTGCGCTTTACTGCCACTCTCGCCGGGAACTGCCCGTGCAAGAGAGCGCGCATTATAGGGACCGCGTTGCGGGTGTCAACGACTTCCCGCAGATATCTTTCTTTCGTGCATAAAACGATCAGCCAACAGCAGGAAAAGCACCAGGCCATAAAACAACGGCTGGCCATAATCACTGCGCACCAGCCAGACAAAATGCAGGATTACCAGTATCGCGGCGGGGTAGATCAACCGGTGCAAGCGCTTCCAGCGCCGCCCCAGCCTGCGCACCATCCCGTCCGTGGAAGTCAGGGCCAACGGGGTGAGCATCAGCCACGCCGCCAGCCCCAGCAAAACATAGGGCTTTTGCAGCACGGCTTCTGACACAGCGGGCCAGCTGGTTCCCAGTACAAATACCACGGCCAGGAGAAGGTGGCAGCTCGCGTAGGCAAATACCGCCAGCCCCAGGGCGCGGCGCGCCCGCAAACCCCGCCTGACCCACGGCCAGTGCGGGCCAAGCCAGCGGGCTATCGACGCAATGGCGAGGGTCAGCAGTAAAAGCCGTAAGGCGCCGATCCCGGCAAACAGCACCAGCGCCTTGCCCGGGTCCGGACCCAGTGCCCCCGAGGCAGCCTGCCAGAACCCGAGCCCCAGGGGCAGGCAGCACACCAGCCAAACCAGCCAGGACATCATCAATAGAACTTTTTCAGATCCATGCCCCGGTAAAGGCCGGCAACCTGCTCTTCGTAGCCATTGAACAGCTGAGTGTCGATGCGGTTGGGGCTGAACAGTGAACTCGGCAGGCGTCGCTCCGTGCGCTGGCTCCAGCGAGGGTGGTCCACGCCGGGATTCACGTTGGCGTAAAACCCGTACTCACGGGGCGCGATACGCTGCCAGGTGGTGGGTGGCTGACGCTCCACCAGGCTGATTTTGACAATGGACTTGATGCTTTTGAAGCCGTATTTCCAGGGCACCACCAGGCGCAACGGCGCGCCATTCTGATTGGGCAGAACTTCGCCATAGAGACCGACGGCCATCAAGGTCAGCGGGTGCATCGCCTCATCCATGCGCAAGCCTTCGCGATAGGGCCAGTCGATAATCGCGGTGCGCGAGCGCTGGCCGCGCATCTGCTCCGGCGCATACAGCGTGGTGAACGCCACATACTTTGCCCGGGAAGTGGGTTGCACCCGCTTGAGCAGATCCGCCAGAGGAAAGCCGACCCAGGGTATGACCATCGACCAGGCCTCGACGCAGCGCAACCGGTAGAGGCGCTCTTCCAGATCCACACCCTTGAGCAGGTCTTCGAGCAGATAATCCCCCGGCTTTTCCACCTCGCCATCAATGCGAACCCGCCACGGGCTGGTTTCCAGCGTATCCGCATAGCGCGCGGGATCTGTTTTGTCTGTGCCGAACTCATAGAAATTGTTATAGCGGGTGATGTCGCTTTTTGGCGTCAGGGCTTCCGGCGTAAAAAAGCCCTGCCCGGCATCGCGCGCAGCGGGACGAAACGTCAGTCCACGCGCGTTTTCTGCCAGCGCATGCCAGGGCGCAATCGCCAGCGCCGCAGAGGCCGCCACCGCATCGCGCATGAACTCCCTGCGCCGCTGATACACGGACTGCGGCGTGATTTCCGAAGTGGGAATATCCGGTGCGCGACGAATGATCATGGCAACTGTTCTCTGGCTGGTCCCGGGATGGCCTGGTCATAAGACCATAGACTGGCCCGAATGATCCCCATGACGTGCAGCTGGTCTTTCAATCCTCCGCAACCCGCCGCCGCAGCCGCTCGGGCAATCTAGCGACGAATACGCCGCCACGCGACCAGTGCGGGGCCGGACAACGCGTAGCAAAGAAATGCTGCCAGCAGGACGCGGGCCGGGTCCAGCATCACCAGGCCGAACACCAGTATGATCACGATCATCGCTACAAACGGCACCCGCCCCCGGAGGTCCAGCCCCTTGAAGCTGTAGTAGCGCACGCTGAGTATCATCAATATGCCCATCAGTGCGGTGAGAATGGCAGCCACAACCGACAGCTCGCCGGGCAGGAAGCGGCCGACCAGCCCCTCGTCGTGGGACACCCACACCGCGCCTGCGATCACCGCGGCAGCCGCGGGACTCGGAAGGCCGGAGAAGTAGTTCTTGTCGGCAACACCTATCTGTGTGTTGAAGCGCGCCAGACGCACCGCCGCACAGGCGACATAAATGAACGCCGCTGCCCAGCCCAGCTTGCCGAGCCCCTTCAACGCCCAGCTGAACATCACCAGGGCCGGGGCCACGCCGAAGGACACCATGTCCGACAAGCTGTCGTACTCGGCGCCGAACTTGCTCTCGGTGTTGCTCCAGCGGGCCACCCTGCCGTCGAGGCCATCGAAGATCATTGCCGCAAAGATGGCCACCGCCGCGGTCTCGAACCTGGCATTCATCCCCGCCACCACCGCATAGAAGCCGGCGAACAGGGCCGCCGTGGTCAGCAGATTGGGCAGCAGGTAAATCCCCCGCCGGCGCACAATGCGCCCGCCCTCCGAGAATTCCTCCTCATGCTCATCGACCGGAATCAAGGCGTCATACGCATTGCCCTGAGTATCTTCGGGCTTTTCATCGGTCATTGACTGCTCCCTTTCAATTTCCAGACTTCACAGGCTTCTTCATTGCCAGCCGGTATTGCCTACGCGGGCGCCATTGTCGGTCTGTAACAAGAGCGCGCGCAATCCCAAAACGCCCGCACCAACGGGTTTTCGAGCCGCTGGGCCGGCGCACACAGACCGATGGCAAAGGGCGCGAGCGGCGGCGATACGTCCAGAACCCGTACCTGCTCGCGCTGCGGGCTGTTGATCAGTACCAGTTCCGGCACCACCCCCACCCCCAGGCCCAGACCCACCATGCTGACGATGGCTTCGTGGCCACTGACCTGGGCGTAGATCCGGGGGCGGATGCCCTGTTGGCGAAGCCACTGGTCCAGCTGCTGACGCGCCAGGCCGCGCTCTGACATCACAAACGGGAGTTGCGCCCAGGGCGGGTCGGTATCCGCCTGCGCCAGCAGCTCGGCCGCCGTGCTGGGCACGTTGGGCGCTATAAACAACAGCGGCGTGTGGCTGAGGGTCAGAAAACGCAGCTTGGCGGGCAGGCGTTCGGGGCGCGCCGCCACCGCCAGATCCTCGTCTCCCGCCTGCACCCGCTCAATGGCGTCTTCGTAGCCGCCGGTGTGCACCTTCAGCTCAATGCCGGGATGACGGTTACGAAACGCTTGCAGCAGTACTGACAGCACGCTGTAGGCCGCGGTGACTGAACAGTACAGGCTGATTTCACCGTGGAGCTGGCGTCCGTCGGACTGCAGCTCCGCCTGCAGTGCCTCCCACTGCAGGTGTGCACCGCGCGCGTAATCGCGAAAGCGACGCCCCGCCTCGGTCAGCCTGACCTGGCGCTTGTCGCGCTCCAGCAAACGGCAGCCCAGCAGCGCCTCCATCCGCTGTACGCTGCGGCTGACCGCCGAGGGGCTCATATGCATCAGCTCCCCGGTCCTGCTGAAATGCAGACTGTCGGCCAGGTGCAGGAACAACTCCAGATCGCGTATATCCATTGTCCGCCCCGTCCTTTCCGGCCTTGTCGATGGTTGCGAAAACCGCAACACTGTGTCCCGAATATATCACTTTATGCAACACGCTGAACCCGCTATGGTGATGTCCTGATAGCCACCCCTTCTGGAGACCCCTATATGGCCAACTACTTCAATACCCTGCCCCTGCGCCTGCAGGTCGAGGAGCTCGGCAAATGCCGGTTCATGGACCGCAGTGAATTCACCGGTGGCTGCGACTACCTGAAAGGCAAGAAGATCGTGATCGTGGGCTGCGGCGCCCAGGGCCTGAACCAGGGCCTCAACATGCGCGACTCCGGCCTGGATATCGCCTATGCCCTGCGCAAGGAGGCCATCGACGCCAAGCGCCAGTCCTGGAAGAACGCCACCGACAACGGCTTTACCGTGGGCACCTACGAGCAGCTGATTCCCGGCGCGGATCTGGTGCTGAACCTCACCCCCGACAAGCAGCACACCGCGGTGGTCAACGCGATCATGCCGCTGATGAAGCAGAACGCGGCGCTCGCCTATTCCCACGGTTTCAATATCGTCGAAGAAGGCATGCAGATCCGCCCCGACATCACCGTGGTGATGGTCGCGCCCAAGTGTCCCGGAACCGAGGTTCGCGAGGAGTACAAGCGCGGCTTCGGCGTGCCGACCCTGATCGCCGTACACCGCGAAAACGATCCCAGCGGGAACGGCCTGGAAATCGCCAAGGCCTACGCCTCCGCCACCGGCGGCGACCGCGCAGGGGTATTGGAAAGTTCCTTTATCGCCGAGGTCAAATCGGACCTGATGGGCGAGCAGACTATCCTGTGCGGGATGCTGCAGACCGGTTCGCTGCTGTGCTTTGACAAGATGGTCGCCGAGGGCATCGACCCCGGCTACGCCAGCAAGCTAATCCAGTTCGGCTGGGAAACTATCACCGAGGCACTGAAGCACGGCGGCGTGACCAACATGATGGACCGCCTCTCCAACCCGGCCAAGGTCAAGGCCTTCGAACTGGCGGAAGAACTCAAGACGCTGATGCGCCCGCTGTATGAAAAACACCAGGACGACATCATGTCGGGTGAATTTTCCCGCACCATGATGGAGGACTGGGCCAACGATGACGCCAATCTGCTCAAGTGGCGCGCCGAAACTGCGGAAACTCCATTCGAAAAAGCCAGCAATGGCAGCATGGATATCCCAGAGCAGGAGTACTTCGACCACGGCATCCTGATGGTGGCCATGGTCAAGGCCGGTGTCGAGCTGGCGTTTGAAACCATGGTGTCCAGCGGCATCATCGCCGAGTCGGCGTACTACGAATCCCTGCACGAAACCCCGCTGATAGCCAACACGATTGCGCGCAAGAAGCTCTACGAGATGAACGTGGTGATCTCGGACACGGCGGAATACGGCTGCTACCTGTTCACTCAATCCTGTGTACCCCTGCTCAAGGACTTCATGAGCAAGGTCAGCACCGATGTGATCGGCAAGGGCCTGAAAACCAAAAACAACGGCGTGGACAACCGCGAACTGATCGCCATCAATGAAGCCCTGCGCGAGCATCCGGTCGAGGTGGTCGGACGCAGGTTGCGCGGCTATATGACGGCGATGAAGAAAATTGTTTGAAGAGGAGTCTGACGTCTGACGCTCAACGTCTGACGCAAAAAAAGGCCGCTCAATTGAGCGGCCTTTTTATTGAACGGCGACTTTATCGGCGGCACCGGCTGGCCTGGATTACAGGCTCAGGACCTTTTCGCCGCGTGCGATACCGGAGACGCCGCTGCGCACGACTTCGAGTATGGCCGCATCGCCAACGGCCTGAATGTACGCATCCAGTTTGGTGGCGTCGCCAGTGAGCTGAATGGTGTACACCGACGGCCCCACATCGACAATCTGGCCGCGAAAGATATCGGTGCAGCGCTTGATTTCGGCGCGCTGCGCCCCGGTGGCGCGCACCTTGACGAGCATCAGTTCGCGCTCGATATGCGGGCCC
>JAVEVZ010000183.1:0-6188 GCA_034004805.1 Spongiibacteraceae bacterium
GGCCCACTACAAGCACATCGGTCTCCCGGGCCCACTGGCGGATGGACTGGGCAGCAACGGGGCTGGTGGGCTGGTAGACCTGCGTCATGACGGAATCCTGGCGGTGGTGAAAGAAGACGGGATTCTGCCATGGACTGGCAGGATTACGGCTGCGGGGGGTTCAAGCAGCCGTACTGAGTCGGCCCCGCGCGTGGCGGCTCGCATCCGGGATCGCCTATTGGGGGGTGAGCCGCGCGGCCGTTATGATGGCGGCTTTATATGCGAGACAGGCAGGTTTTATGAAGGGGGTAAGGCCCACGGCGGGATGCTCGGGACGGACGCTGGTACAGACCGTGCGCCCGCGTTTTTTGCTGTTGACGCCGGTCTGCGTGTTTCTGGGGCTGGCGCTGGCCGTGAGCGACGGGCAGGGCGTCAACGCGCTGGACCTGGCGTTGATTGTGGCGGCTGCGCTGGGGGCCCATATCAGTGTCAACGCATTGAACGAGTACCAGGACTTCGACAGCGGCCTGGATTTCCAGACCCCCAGAACCCCCTTCAGCGGCGGCAGCGGCGCGCTGGTGGCCGAGCCCGCCTGCGCGCCGGGGGCGCTGCTGCTGGGCCAGCTGGCACTGCTGGTCAGCGTGCTGGCCGGCCTGTTGCTGGTGTACCGGCACGGTTGGCAACTGCTGCCGCTGGGGCTGCTGGGCGTGGCGCTGGTGGCCAGCTACACGCCCTGGCTCAACCGCTTTCCCGTGCTGTGTCTGCTGGCGCCCGGGCTGGGCTTTGGCACGCTGATGGTGCTGGGCAGTTATTTTGTGCTGCGCGGTCACTTCAGTTGGACGGCAATCTGGGTGTCCTTGCTGCCCTTTCTGCTGGTCAACAACCTGTTGCTGCTCAACCAGTTGCCGGATCGTTTTGCCGATGCCCAGGCAGGCCGCAGGCACCTTGTCGTTGTCCGGGGCGTCTCGGCAGCGACCAGGGTCTACAGCCTGTTTTCGGTGCTGGCCTGGCTGGTGATCGGCATCGCGGTGTGGCGGGCCTGGCTGCCCGGCGCCGGCCTGCTGGGCCTGCTGACGGCGCCCTTGATGGTGTGGGTCATGTATACGCTGCCGCGCCAGTTGCAGCGCAACGGCAATCTGGTGCCGTGCCTTGCTGTAAATGTCGTGATCTGTCTGCTCACGCCGGTGCTGCTGGGCATTGGTCTGCTGCTGGGCTAGCGCCATGGCCAGCGCCACCGGCTGTGCCCTGAAGGCGTTTCAGAGCCGCGGTGGCGGTGTGCCGCGGGGCTTGACGGTCACCGGCTCGTCGCGCATCTGTGCCACCAGCTTGCGCAATGTGCCGTTGAGGCCCGGCTGGGGCAGCGTCTGGCCACCGTCCACGATCAGGCACTGCCCGGTGACATAGCTCGACAGGTCCGAAGCAAAAAACAGCGCGGCGTTGGCGATCTCCCAGCTTTCGCCGGCGCGCCCGCTCAGGTGCTCGTCCCAGATCGGATCGATCAGCTCGGGGATCTGCTGAATGCCGTTGGAGGTCGGGCTGTCGCGTATCCAACCCACGGCCAGTGAGTTGGCGCGGATGATCGGGCCATAGTCCATCGCGACTTCCTTGTTGAGGACGATCTGTGCGGCCTTGGCAGCGCAGTAGGTGCTCTCGGCCCAGCCCGGATTGGTCGCCGCCACCGAAGAGATGTCGACGATGGCGCCCTTGCCCGCGGCGAGCATATGCGGAATGGCGGCGCGACTGCAGTAGAAATGGCCTTTCAGGTTCACATCGATGGTGCGCTCGAACTCCTCGTCGGTCTGGTTGTGCACCACGTTGAGAAAGCACTGGGAGGCCTGGTTGACCAGCACGGTGATACCACCCAGCCACCGGGCGGCATCGGCGATGGCCGCTTCCACCGCTGCCTTGTCGGCGATGTCCACCACATAGCCCTTGGCGCCGGTGGCCTGTTCGGTGTCGCGGGCCAGCGTCGCATCGATTTCGAGAAACGCGACCTTCGCGCCGTGCTGCTGGAATACTTCGACACAGGCGCGCCCGACGCTGGCGCCGCCGCCGGTGATAACGGCCCTGGCTCCGTTCAATAGTTTCATAGTGGCGATTCTCTCTGGTGATTGATTCATGCGACGGATTTGCCCGCAGCCACGACCTGAATGGCGCCGCCCGCGGCCAATGGCCGGATCGCCTTGACGAACTCATCCACAGGCTTGGGGCCGCGCAGCGTTGCGTGGCTGCGACCCAGTCCGATGCCTGTGTGCCCGGGCCTGATGGGGGCGATGGGCAGCGCCGCCTTGTCGCTGAAGTCGAGCACTGCGGTGACATCCTGCGTGTGTGGTTTCGCGGCGTGGAGGTGATTCTAACGACGGACAGGCGGCGCGCCGACATTGGCGCCGGGTTTTATGCCGCTGGTCAAGCGGGTTAGACTTTCCGCCGCTTTGGATGCGGATCTGGTCTGTATTTGTATGTTTGCGGACGGCGGTGTCGCGCCCTGCGGATGTCGCCGGCCGCAAGAGGCGCCCGCACATCAATAACAGCGTGCGGGAAAGCTTGCGGCAGAGGACAACAAGCCATGGGGCGGTGGATGATCGGTGAGCTTTGTCCAAAGATGCTTCAGGTGTCTGTCGCAGGCGGTGATCGCAGGCGGAGTGCTGTCCGGTGACGTTGACCCTGTGGCAGGAGTTGGCTCTGCTGGTGACCGGCGCGACCCTGGCGGGTGCGTGCGTGCCGCTGGGGGCTCATCTGGCGCAGATACAGCGGTTTCGGCGGCGCTGGCTGGAGCAGGAATTGCGGCACTTCGTGATTGCACTGGGCGGCGGGCTGCTGCTGGCGGCGGTTGCTCTGGTGCTGGTGCCCGAGGGTGTGCATCTGGTGGGTGGTGCGTTCGCGCCGGTGGCGTTGCTGTTTATCGGCGGGGTTGTATTTTTCCTCCTGGAGCGGTACCAGGGCCGGCGTCATCGCGAGGCGCCGCAACTCACCGCGATGCTGGCCGACTATGTGCCTGAATCCCTTGCGATAGGTGGCATGTTCAGCCTGCACCCGAAGGCTGCGCTGCTGCTGGCGCTTCTGATCGGCCTGCAAAACCTGCCCGAGGGTTTCAATGCCTATCTTGAGCTGGCTGCGCACAAGCGCGGGGGAGCGCCGCGTGGGGCGGTGATGCGGCGTATGTGGTTGATCGTGCCGCTGGGGCCGCTGCTGGCCCTGCTGGGTTGGTCGCTGCTCGCCGACGGCCCACTGGCGCTGGGCGCGGTGATGCTGCTGGCCAGTGGCGGCATACTCTATCTGGTCTTTCAGGACATCGCGCCGCAAGCGCAATTGCGCCGGCACTGGGCGCCACCGCTGGGCGCGGTTGTGGGTTTCGGGCTGGGCCTGCTGGGCAATCTGCTGGTGCTTGGCGAGTAGTGGTCCCGAATGGTTCGCGTTTGTCACCTGTCTTGGCCGCCGGCGGTTGCTATGTATTGCCGGCGAGCGCTAAGTTGTCCCTCTTGAATCCGGAGTCTTGATTATGCGCCTGTTGCACGGCCTGCTGGTTGCCTTCGCGGTGGCCTCCTGTACTGCGCCCCCCGCGGATACGCCGCCTGCGGCAGAGCTGATCCTGACCGGGGCCGAGATCATCACCATGGACAGCGCACGACCCGATGCGCAGGCGGTGGCCATCCGCGACGGGCGCATCGTCGGCGTGGGCAGTGCGCGGGAGATGGATGCGTATCGCGGGCCTGAGACGGTGGTTCGCGACCTGGGCGGCGCGGTGCTGGCGCCGGGGTTTATCGACGCCCACGGCCATTTGCTCAATACCGGGATGCTGGCAGTGTCTGCCAACCTGATGCCGCCGCCGGATGGCGGGGTGGGGGATATCCCCCATTTGCAGGCGGTGCTGGAGGCCTATGCCCGGGGTGTGCCTGACGCGGCCCTGGTGCTGGGCTTTGGCTACGACGACTCGCAGCTGGCGGAACAGCGGCATCCGACGCGCCAGGAACTGGATGCGGTGGTGCCCGATCGCCCCGTCGCTGTGCTGCACCAGTCCGGCCATCTGGCGGTGGTGAATACGGCCCTGCTGAAACAGCTGGGCTGGGATGCCACCACACCGGATCCTGCCGGTGGCGTGATACGCCGCGAGGCGGACGGCTACCCCAATGGCGTGCTGGAGGAGGCGGCGGTGTTTCGCGGTCTGGCGCCACTGGCGGCGCGCACCGGGCTGGCTGAAACTTTGGCGATGCTGCGCGAGGGACAGGCACTGCTGGTCAGTTACGGCTTTACCACGGTGCAGGAAGGCCGCGCGATGCCGGGGCAGACCGGCGCGTTGATCGCGGCGGCGGAGCAGGGGCTGCTGGAGGTGGATGTCGCGGTGTATCCCGACATCATGGCCGCCTCGCAGGATATCGCCGCGCCCTGGTTGAGCCGCACGTACCGCAAGCATCTGCGGGTGGCCGGCGCCAAGCTGTCGCTGGATGGCTCGCCCCAGGGCAAGACCGCCTGGCTGACCGAGCCGTACTTCCGGGCGCCTGCCGGACTGCCTGCGGATTATCGCGGCTATCCGGCCTACAGTGACGCGCAGGTTCAGGCCGCGGTGGGTCGCGCCTATGAGCAGGGCTGGCAGTTGCTGGTCCACGTCAATGGCGACGCGGCCATCGACCAGTTGATTGCGGCTGTGCGGAGCGCCCGCGAGCGCTTTGGCGCCGCTGACCGGCGCACCGTGGCGATCCACGCCCAGACCGTGCGTGAAGACCAGCTGGACGCGTTTAAGGCGCTGGGCATCATGCCGTCGTTTTACTCCATGCACACCTTCTACTGGGGCGACTGGCACCGGGATTCGGTGCTGGGCCCCGCGCGCGCCGCGCGCATTTCGCCGGCACAGTCGGCCATTGATCGCGGTATGCATTTCACCTCCCATCACGACGCGCCGGTGGTGATGCCCAACCCGGCCCGCATGCTGTCCAGCATGGTGACCCGCCGCACCCGCAGTGGCGAGGTACTGGGGCCCGAGCAGCGCATCACGCCCTACGCGGCGCTCAGGGCTATTACCCTGGACGCGGCCTACCAGTATTTTGAGGAAGCGGAGAAGGGCTCCATCAGTGTCGGCAAGTTGGCCGACCTGGTGCTGCTGTCGGACAATCCGTTGACCATGGCGCCGGACACCCTGGCCTCGGATCTCAAGGTCCTGGAGACCATCAAGGCGGGCAGGACGATCTATCGCGCGCCGGCGCGCTGAAACTTTGCCAACGCAGCGAACGCTGTAAATACCACTGAGGAGTTCTGTATGGATCTTGACGGCAAGTGCGGTTTGGTTACGGGCGGCGCAGGCGGTATCGGCCGCGCCATTTGCCAGGTGCTGGCGCGGGAAGGCGCCCGGGTGCTGGTAACCGATGTCGATGAGCAGGGCGGCCAGGAAACGGCAGCGCTGATCGAAGCCGCCGGTGGCGAGGCGTTCTTCCAGCGCTGTGACGTGACCAGCGCGACGGACGTGCAGGCCATGGTCGATGCCGTGGTCAAGCGCTGGGGGCGGCTGGATATCGCCTGCAACAGTGCCGCGCGCAGCGGCCGCGGCGGCCCGCTGCACGATTACGACGAGGCGGGATTCGCGGAGACGCTGGCGTATTGCCTGAGCAATACCTGGCTGTGCATGAAATACGAGTTGCCGGCGATGCTGAAGCAGGGCGGTGGCGCCATTGTCAATATTTCCTCCAACTCGTCGCTCAAAGGACAGGCTTACAACAGCGCCTATGCGGCGGCCAAAGGCGGGGTCAACACCCTGACCTTCAGCGCGGCGGCGGAATACGGGCCTCAGGGCGTGCGCATCAACGCCGTGTCACCGGGAGTGATACGCACGCCGGGCGTGGAGCGTTACTTCGAGCAGCAGCCCAAGATCGCCGAGGGCCTGAAAAAAGCCTCGCTGTTCAACCGGCTGGGGGAGCCTGAGGAGATCGCCGAGGCCGTTGCATTTCTGCTGTCGGACCGGGCATCGTTCATTACCGGGCAGCTGTTGTCGGTGGATGGCGGGGCGGTGGTGAAGTAGCCTTCGCGTCTGACGTCAGACGTCAGACACGAAGCTGGCCGCTGTGACAGCGGCCAGCAGAGCACTTACCGCTTGTCGAGGGGAACGTAGTCGCGGCTTGGCGCGCCGGTATAGAGCTGGCGCGGACGACCGATTTTGTAGGGGTTGCTGATCATCTCGTTCCAGTGCGCAATCCAGCCGGGGGTGCGGCCCAGGGCAAAGA
>JAVEVZ010000184.1:0-6160 GCA_034004805.1 Spongiibacteraceae bacterium
CGACGATACCGGCGCATCCATCTGGGTCTCGAAGCGCACGTCGCGGCTGGTGACAATGCCCACCAGATGACCGTTTTCCAGTACCGGTACGCCGGAGATGTTGTAGCGCCGGCGCAGCTCGATCAGCTCACTGATGGGCGCGGCGGCGTCGATGGTGATAGGGTCCTTGACCACGCCGCTCTCGTGCTTCTTGACCATGCGGACCTCGTGGGCCTGCTCGTCGATCCCCATGCTCTTGTGGATGATCCCGATGCCGCCTTCCTGGGCCAGGGCAATGGCCAGACGGGCCTCAGTCACGGTGTCCATGGCCGCGGAGACCAGGGGAATATTCAACTCGATATGCCGCGTCAGCCGGGTTTTGAGGCAGACGTCCTTGGCCGTGACTTCAGAATACCCGGGCAGCAGCAGCACATCGTCGAAGGTCAAGGCGTCTTTGCTGATACGAAGCATGGGCGGGCCACCGGTGGGGAGTAATAAACGGGACATTTTATGCCAACCCCCCAGCAGGGTAAACAACCAACACCGCCCCGTAGACCGGGTTTCCCTTGCCGGCAGCGCTTGCGGCACAATACCGGCATGCCTACCACCACCCCCATTGACGCCGCTGCCGCACCCTCCGCCGACCAGCGCAAGGTACTCAGTATCTCCCAGCTCAACCGCCTGGCGCGGCAGCTTCTGGAGGACTGCTTTGTGGACATCTGGGTCGAGGGGGAGATCTCCAACCTGTCCCGGCCCTCCTCCGGCCACTGGTATTTCAGCCTCAAGGACGCCAACGCGCAAATTCGCTGCGCCATGTTCCGCAACCGCAATATTCGCCTGCGCTTCAGCCCCGAACCCGGCCAGCACGTGCTGGTGCGGGGCCGGGTCAGCCTGTACGAGAACCGCGGCGACTACCAGCTGCTGGTGGACGCCATGGAGCCCTATGGCCAGGGCGCGCTGGCGGCGGCCTTCGAGCAGCTCAAGGCGAGGCTCGCCGAGGAGGGCCTGTTTGACGAGGCCCGCAAGCACCCTCTGCCCCAGTGGCCCCGGCATATCGCGGTGGTAACCTCGGCCACCGGCGCGGCCATCCACGACATACTCAGTGTGCTGGCCCGGCGCTCACCCCTGACCCGGATCAGCATCCTGCCGGTGGCGGTGCAGGGCGCCGAGGCCGCCGGCCAGATCGCCGCTGCCATCGCCCGCGCCAACCGCCTGGTGGCCGAGGCCGCCCAGGATTTCGATGTGCTGCTGGTGGGGCGTGGCGGTGGCTCGCTGGAGGACCTGTGGGCCTTCAACGAAGAGGTCGTCGCCCGCGCCATCGTCGCCAGCAGTCTGCCGGTGGTGAGCGCGGTGGGTCACGAAACCGACTTCAGCATTGCGGATTTTGTCGCCGACCTGCGTGCACCCACCCCGTCCGCCGCCGCGGAACTGCTGAGCGTGGACCAGGTACAGCTGCAGGAAACCTTTGTCGGCTATACGGTCCTGCTGGAGGAAGCGCTGCGCCGCCGTCTGCGCGATGCGGGCCGCATGCTCACTGAGCTGGCGGCGAGGCTGCGCCACCCCGGCCAGCAATTGCGCCAGCGCACCCAGCGCGTGGACGAGTTGGAGCTGCGCTTGCAGAGCGCCCTTCGCCACCGGCTGGACACCGCGCGCAGCCGCGTGGATCTGGCGCGCTCGCAGCTGCAGGCCCAGCACCCGGGCCGGCGCCTGCAACAGCTGGAGGCGCGCTGCACGCACCTGCAGGCACGCCTGGGCCAGAGCATCAAAACCCTACTGCACAGCGCCCGCCAGCAGCTCGACAGCCGGATGCAACTGCTCCACAGCGTCAGTCCGCTGAACACCCTGCAGCGCGGCTATGCCATTGTCACGGACGCGGACGGCAAGGTGCTGGTGGATGCCACCACCGCCGCGCCCGACCAGACCATTACCGCGCGCCTGGCGCGGGGCCGGCTGCTGGCGCGGATAGAAACGGTGGACACCGACACACCATGAATACCTACCTCGCCATTAAATACCTGCACATGAGCTGCGCCGTGCTGTCCATCGCCGGCTTCACCGTGCGCGGCGCGCTGCGTCTCGCCGACGCCGCCATCCTGCGCCAGCGCTGGCTGCGCATCGCGCCCCACTGCGTGGATACCCTGCTGCTGATCAGCGCCCTGTGGCTGGTGCTGCAATCGCGCCAATACCCGTTTGTCGCTCCGTGGCTGACCGCGAAGCTCGTCGCGCTGGTGGTGTATATCATCCTGGGCATCGTGACCATGCGCCTCGCGCAGCGCACCTCGACGCGGCTGGGGGCCTATCTGCTGGCCCTGCTCACGGCGAGCTATATCGTCGCCGTCGCACTGACCCGCAATCCCTGGCCCTGTGCCGGGCCGGGTTGAGAGGCTGGGAATCAGGAGAGGCCGGAACCAATGCCCATGACCGAACCAGGCACCGAATGGCACACACCGCTGCAGCGCCTGGTACAGGAGAGCGCCGCGCTGCTGGACACCCTGGCGCAGCACGATACCCGGCGCATCAACGGCGACCTGCAGGCCCTGTTGCGCACCAGCTGGGAGGTCGAAAACGCCCTGAGCCAGAGCCATGCCACGCGCCGGGATTTCAACGACCCGGTGAACCGCATTCGCAGCCATTGCCACCTGCTGCTCAACCAGACCGACCTGCAGCCCTGGCTGCGCAATGCCCTGCTCGCCCAGATCGCCGCCTGCGACCAGTTCGCCCGCTCCAGCAGCACCGCGCACAGCATTGGCGCCCTGCCCTCGGTGGCCGCGCCCGGGCGGGTGCTGATCATCGCCGAAAAACTGCAGGCCGCGCTGCTGGTGAAACTGGTCAGCAATATGGGCCACCAGGCCGAGGCGGTTGAAGCCCTGGGCAGCGCAGTGCTGGGCCGGTTTCAGCCGGAGTTGCTGCTGTGGGATCTCGGCGAGCAGCCGGAAGGCATCGTCACTCAAATGCAACGCACCGAGCGGGAGATCCCCAGCCTGCTGGTGGCGGACCCAGAAGCCATCCGCCTGGTGGTGGACTGCCTGGAAGCGGGTGCCGACGATTTTCTATTCAAGCCCATCAGCCCGGTGCTGCTGCGGGTGCGCCTCAATGCGGGCCTGGAACGCTACCGGGCGCGCCAGCGGGAAGCGAGCTATCGCCGCGAGCTGGAGCGCAATCAGCGCTTTATACGCAGCACCTTCGGGCGCTATCTGTCGGAGTCCATGCTGGAGCGCTTGCTGGAGCGACCAGAGGTCCTGGAGCCGGGCGGCAAGCTGTGTACCGTCACGGTGCTGACGATCGATATCCACAACTTCGCGCCACTGTGCGAGCAGCTGCCGGCGGGCAAGGTGGTGAGCATGCTCAACCACTTTCTCGGCATCATGACGGATGTGGCCCTCGCCCACGACAGCACCATCAATGCCGTGCCCGGCGATGCGATTCTGGCGGTGTTTGGGGCGCCGCTGGCGGACAGCACCGATGTGGACCGCGCGATCCATTGCGCGCTGGCCATGCGCGCCGCGATGGCCGACGTCAATCGCTGGAACCGCGAACGCGGTCTGCCCAGCCTGCAGATCGGCATCGCGCTGCATACCGGCAAAGTCATCGCCGGCAATATCGGCGCCGAAAAGCGCAGTCGCTACGGCGTAGTCGGCCCCGCCGTGACTACCGTCGCGCGCCTGCAGCGCCACGCCCCGGCAAATGGCATCCTGATCAGCGCTGCCAGTGTCGAGGCCAGCAAAAACCTGCTGTGCCTGGGCGCCTCGCAGACCCTGCCGGGCTCCGGTGAGCGCCCCGCCGTCGCGCTGTATACGCTGCTGGGCCAGGCGCCCGCCTGATATTCACTACCAACTAGCGGGGCCCGCCCCGCGCGTATCAGTCGCCGCTCTGCGGGCGCAGGTGCGGGAACAGCAGCACATCGCGAATAGACGGCGAGTCGGTAAACAGCATGACCAGGCGGTCGATGCCGATACCCTCCCCCGCGGTGGGGGGCAGGCCGTACTCGAGGGCGGTGATGTAGTCGGCATCGTAGTGCATGGCTTCGTCGTCACCCGCTTCCATTTCCGCGACCTGGGCGCGGAAGCGCTCGGCCTGGTCCTCGGGGTCGTTCAGCTCCGAAAAACCGTTGGCGATTTCGCGGCCGCCGACAAAGAATTCGAAGCGGTCGGTAACAAACGGGTTGTCGTCGCTGCGCCGTGCCAGGGGCGACACTTCCGTGGGGTACTCGGTGATAAAGGTCGGTTGATCCAGGCGGTGCTCCACGGTCTTTTCGAATATCTCGATCTGCACCTTGCCGAGCCCCCAGCTGTCCTTGAGCGCGATACCCAGCGAGGTCGCGATGGCGCGCGCACCGGCGTCGTCGGCCAGTTGCGCGGCGTCGATATCGGGATTGAACTTCAGGATCGCGTCAAACACGCTGATGCGCGCGAAGGGCCGCGCCAGATCGTACTCGGCGCCCTGGTACGTGAGCGTGGTGGTACCCAGCACCCGCTCCGCAAGGCTGCGCAGCATGTCTTCGGTCAGGTTCATCAGGTCGTGGTAGTCGGCGTAGGCCTGGTAGAACTCCAGCATCGTGAACTCGGGGTTGTGGCGCGTCGACAACCCCTCGTTGCGAAAGTTGCGATTGATCTCGAACACTTTTTCGAAACCACCGATCACCAGGCGCTTGAGGTACAGCTCCGGCGAGATACGCAGATACATCTCCAGGTCCAGCGCGTTGTGATAGGTCACAAAAGGCCGCGCCGCGGCGCCACCGGGAATGCTCTGCATCATCGGTGTCTCAGCCTCGAGAAAACCGCGGTCGGTCAGGTAGTCGCGAATGCCGTCGATCAGCTGTGCGCGGATGCGGAAGGTGCGGCGCGCCTGGTCATTCATGATCAGGTCCACATAGCGCTGGCGATAGCGCAGTTCCTGGTCCTGCAACCCGTGATATTTGTCGGGCAGGGGACGCAGGGACTTGCTCAGCAGTTCGGCGCTGTCCATATAAATGTAAAGGTCGCCCTTGCCGGACTTATGCACCACACCGCTGGCGCCGATGATGTCGCCGATATCCCAGGTTTTGGCTTCCTGCAGGGTTTCCGCCGGCAGCTGGTTCCTGTCCACGTAGGCCTGGATACGACCGCTCATATCCTGCAGCACCAGGAACGGCCCGCGCTTGGCCATAATGCGCCCGGCCACGGCCGCGCGATGTCCCAGTGCCTCCAGTTCTTCCTTGGACTTGTCGCCCAACTCGCGCTGCAAGGTTTCGGCATGGGCATCGCGCCGAAAGCGGTTGGGGTAGGGGTTGCGCTTTTCACGTATTGCGGCCAGCTTGGCGCGGCGCTCGGCGATCAGTTTGTTTTCGTCGGCAGCGCCGTGCTGTTGTTGCTCGGCTGGCGAATCGGAGGTGTGGTCGGGCTTTTGCTCGGGCATGGGCTCACTTGCTGTGTCATCAATCACTGTGTGGTCTGAAACTGAGGCTTACAGCCCCTGCTTCAACGAGGCCTCGATAAAGCGGTCGAGGTCGCCGTCCAGCACGGCCTGGCAGTTGCTGGTCTGAACGCCGGTGCGCAGATCCTTGATGCGCTGGTCATCCAGCACATAGGAGCGGATCTGGTGGCCCCAGCCGATATCGGCCTTGTTGTCTTCCACGGCCTGCTGCGCGGCGCTGCGTTTCTGCATCTCCAGCTCGTAGAGCTTGGCCTTCAGCATCTTCATACAGTGGTCGCGGTTCTGGTGCTGGGAGCGCTCGCTCTGACACTGCACCACGACCCCGGTGGGGTTGTGGGTAATACGCACCGCGGAATCCGTGCGGTTGACGTGCTGGCCACCGGCACCCGAAGCGCGGTAGGTATCCACCCGCAAATCGGCGGGGTTGATGTCGATCTCAATATCGTCATCGATTTCCGGCGACAGAAATACCGAGACAAACGAGGTGTGACGGCGATTGCCGGAATCAAACGGTGACTTGCGCACCAGCCGGTGCACGCCGGTTTCGGTGCGCAGCCAGCCGAACGCGTACTCGCCCTGCACATGGATCGTCGCGCTCTTGATACCGGCGACATCGCCCCCCGATACCTCAATCAGCTCCGTCTTGAAGCCCTTGTCCTCGGCCCAGCGCAGGTACATGCGCAGCAACATTTCCGCCCAGTCCTGGGCCTCGGTACCGCCGGAGCCGAGGCCCAGGACTGGGCGGAAATGTTGCTGCGCATGTACCTGC
>JAVEVZ010000185.1:0-6122 GCA_034004805.1 Spongiibacteraceae bacterium
GCCGGCTGCGACCGGCTTCTTGGTAGCCCCGCATTCTGTAGAGAATACACGCACGGGTCAAACATAGGACGTCGACGCTCGCGCCAGCCACCGGGAACATCCGTAGCGCTGACACTCGCGCAAAAAAAGCCCGCCAATACGGCGGGCTTTCGAGGTGCGATTAATGCTGTTCACATCACTCAGGAAGCGGCCTCTCGCTGCGGTGCAATACCGGTGCCTACATCCCATTCGTAACCCTGGTAGTTGGTGCCGTAGGTCTTTTTCTCATCCCAGGTATTGGGCACATCGGCACGGTCCACATAGAACTGGTCGTACCACTGGCGCAGACGGTTGATGGGACCATCCCCATCACACAGTACCGGGTTGTCGACACGCGTCTTGGTGTGCCAGATCGCCACGTCCTGGAAGAAGGCTTCGTTGTTGGCCTTCACATATGCCTCGGCCATGGCATCGTTCTCGGCATCGGACAGCTTGGGGTTCTTCTTGACCATTACGCCAAAGCGCAGATCAAACGACTCAGTGTCGATGGGCACGTGGGTCACCAGCAGGCGCGACTCCAACTCCGAGCCATCCTCCTGTTTGCCAACCATATAGGTATTCATATAGGCCGGACCGTAGTAAGTGGCCTCGCTGTACAGACCGCCTTCACCGAGGCGCTCACTGCCGCCCGTGAGCACCTGCTTGTACGTGTGCTGGAATACTTCATTGCGGAACTCCGAAACGGGCGCGCCGTGGATCGGCATAAAATGCGCAACGTCCGCCATATTGTCGACCAGCTCGCGGCAGTTGGTATGGATAGTGATCTTATCCATATGCCACTCAGTCCACTCGCCAGAGAAGCAGTCGTCGATACGCGGGGGTTCCTGACCTTCGATCGGAGGCAGATCCTCAGGGTCATTCCAGACAAACAGGAGGTTGTTTTCCTCCATTGTCGGCCAGGATTTAATTACGGCCTTGGCAGGTATCCGCTTGGCGTAGGGGATGTCGTCGCAGATACCGTCCGCGCCCCAGCGCCAGTGGTGGAAGGGGCAACGCAGGGAATTGCCTTCCACGCAGCCCAGGCCGAGATCTGCGCCCATGTGGGGACAATACGCGTCCAGAACATTGATTTTGCCGTCTTCACCGCGGTAGACGACGATCTTGGTGCCGAAATATTCGTAGGACACGGGCTTTTCGGTGTAATCGGACGCCAGGCCCAGGCAGTGCCAACCGCGCGCATAGCGCTCGGGCAGAACTGCTGCTTCAATCTTGTGGGGTTTGAGTTGGATTTGTGCCATGGGGTTTTCCTCCCTAATACCGTTCACCGTTGCCAGCATACCGCTTTTCCGAGCCTTGCACAGGCTTCAGGGGAATGCCTCACTCGTTCAGACGACCCGCGAACACCTATACTCCCAGAAGTTACCACCAAGAATCAAAACGTCATGTTAAAGCCGCTGCTGCTTCTGGCGCTTTTAGTGATCGGCAACGCGACCATAGCCGGGCCTCTGCCTGCGCCGATCAGTATCGCCGAGCACGATTCCACCCCGCTCAACGGCCACGCCCAGTATCTGGTCGACGAAAAAGCTGTCGTCAGCGGCGAAGCACTGCTGGACGGCGCCTTTGGCGACCAGTTTCAACCCCTGTTCGGCCATACCCTGCCCAGCGCCCGCCACTGGGTGTGGCTGCGCTTCCAGATTCTAAATACCGGATCGTCGACCCAGCAGCTGGTGTTGTCTTTAAACGATGTGCTGTTCGAGGCCGCGGAACTCCATTATGTGCTGCACGGTACGCCACAGCGACTGCAACTGGGGCTCAATTTCCCGCTGATACAGCGCGATCTCCGATTCCGTACGCCGAGTTTTCCGGTGCTGGCGCCGCCGGACACCACGACTACCTATTACCTGGGCCTGCGCAGCCACCATATGCCTGTCCTCGCACCCGCACTCAGCACCGTGTGGCACTTTGCTGAATACGAGGACATGCGCAGCTCGCTGAATACCGCCGGGATCGGCATTCTGTCCGGCATGTGGATATACTTGGCGGTCATCGCCCTGATGACGCGCAACATCCGCGAGGCCGCGCCGCTGGGCCTGGTTATCCTGGCCATGATCGGCATGTCGCTGCTCCTGGAGGGCTATTTCCAGCAGTGGTTTCCACATCTGGGCGCGGAATTGAAGCCACTGTACGTTCACCTTGTCACCCTGGTGGAGCTGTCAGTACTGCTGTTTGCCCGCCACTTGCTGGCAAGACCCCGCAAAAGCCGCAGCATCCATGCCTATTGGTGGCTGATACTGACCCTTGCGCTGGTGCCCAGCGCTGTTGAACTGGCGCTGGGTTACGAGGCCGCCATCCCCCTGCAGCTGGTAATCGCCCCCGTTGTCATACTGATGTTGTCGTTCTACGGCGCGTATTACTGGTACCGGGGTTCCGTGCCGGGGCGCCTGTTCACCATCGGCATGGCGATGTACGCACTGATTACCGTGGTTACGGTCATCGCGGCCCATGGCCTGCTGCCCTACGGCTTGCTGATGCGCCAGGGCTATCAGCTCGGCGCTATTGTGATGTGCTTCTTCTTCAGCCTGGGCCTCGCGGCCCACAGCTATACCCACTACCGGAAACGCGCCGCCCTCAATGCCGCACTGAGGTTCGCGGAAGTAGAGGCCAGCCGCAAAAGTGATTTCCTGATCCGCATGAGTCACGAGATACGGACGCCGATCAACGGCATGTTGGGCGTCGCGCAGCTGTTGCAGGCTAGCCCCCTCAACACCACGCAAAAAAGTCACGTCAACACGCTGATGAACAGCGCCACCTTGCTGCTGAGCGTTGTCAACGAAATCCTTGATCTCGCGAAGATTGCAACAGGCCGCATGCGGCTTGAACAAAAACCGCTGGGACTCGACTACCTGCTGGCACAATCCCTGGCGCTGTTTCTGCCCACGGCCAAATCCAAGGGTGTAAACCTCACGGCGCACATGGCAGCGGATACGCCGCTCGCACTGATTGGCGACCGCACCCGGGTTCAGCAGGTTCTCAACAACCTCATCAGCAATGCGCTCAAGTTCACCCGTGAAGGGCGCATTCATATCCGGATCAGCCATCGCCCCATACATGCCGACTGCATCTGTCTGATCATCGAGGTCGAGGACTCAGGGCCAGGCATCAGCGCCGCACAGCTGCGCGGCCTGTTCGAGCCGTTCACCTCCAGCAGCGACTCCCGACCCGGCAACAGCGGTCTGGGGCTCAGTATCAGTCGTCAGCTGGCGCAACTCATGGGCGGCGATGTCACCGTCACCAGCAACCCTGAATCGGGCTCGACATTCTGCTTTACCGCCATGTTAAAGCCGGACGTCGACGCTCAGGCAGAACTGGACAGGACGGTCGCACAGCTGGCAGGCAGGCGCGTATTACTGGCCGTCGGCGACCGGACCTATCGCGAGGGACTCTGCGAAGTGCTGGAACGAACAGGGGTCATCCATACTGCCGTCAGCACCACGGATGCGGCGATAGTCGCGCTCACGGGGCAGCGCTACGATGCCGCGCTGATGGGTAGCGAATTGTTCCCCGCGTCACGACAGGCGGAGATTATCGACAGTGGTACACCGATCGTGGTGATGCATTCCACTATCGACGCGAGTGATGTTTCGACAATCGTGCTTCCCAGGATCACGCGCCTGGCGGCACCCTGCGCACTCAGCGACATACTGCGCGCGCTGGCACGCCAGTGTCAGCCCGATGCCACGCCGGATACGGAACCTGCCAGCGCGCCGGACTTTGCTCACCTCAGGGTACTGGTGGCGGAAGACAACACGATCAACCAGCAGGTCATCAATGCCATGCTGCAATCGCTGGGCATAAAAGCTGACATTATCGACAATGGTCGCGACGCCTGCGCCCGCGTGACCCGCGACCACGCAGCCTATGATCTGGTTTTGCTGGACTGCGAAATGCCCGAGCTGGACGGCTGGCAGGCGGCGCGCAGAATCCGCAACCACCTGCAGGGCAAGCCATTGGCCATTGTTGCTCTGACGGCGCACGCAGGTCCGGAAGAACACCGGCGCTGCCTGGCTGCCGGCATGGACGACGTGCTGCTCAAACCGGTATTACTGGAGCGACTGCGGGCGCTGCTGCAAGGCCTGACGTCACCGCAGGACGCAACGCCTGCGGCATACCCAGAGACGCCGCCGTCAGCGGACTGACAGCGTTGGCGGCGCGCTATTCCACGCAGCAGCTCTTCGGCAGTTACCTAACGCATAAATGCCTGGCCGCCGTCCAGCGGAATCGAATGCCCCGTCAGGTACGCGCTATCCGGGCCGCACAGAAACACCACCGCGCGACCGATATCGGTTTCGCAATCACCCACCCGGCCCAGTGGTATGGTGCTCAAAAATGCAGTGGATTCCTCGGGCCGCTCTTTTCTCCAATCATCCATGGCAGGCGACAGAGCCAGCGGCAATACGCAGTTGACCCGGATACCATCCGGCCCCCATTCACAGGCTGCAGCCCGGGTCAGCGCGCGAATCGCCTCCTTGGCTGCCGTATAGGCACCATAGCCTATAGGGTCCCAACGTATGGCTGAACTGGAGCCCATATTGACGACGATGCCATCACCCTTGAGATAGGGATAGCAGCCACGCATAAAGCGCAGCGTCGCCAGTGGACCCGAATCCATACCCTGCTGATACTGGTCTTCCGAAATATCCAGCAATCGTCCCAGCGGGACGACCTGCGCGTTGTTGATCAGAATATTAATAGCGCCAAAGTGAGCATGCACATCGGTGATGCAGCGGGCAACCTGTTCGCCATCCATCACATCACACAGAAATGCCCGGGCCTCGCCGCCTCGCTCCCGTATGCGCTTTACGGTATCGTCCAGAGTCCGCTGGGTGCGTCCGACCACGGCAATCCGCGCGCCCTCCCCCGCCAGCGCCAGCGCAATACCCTGCCCCACTCCCTGACCTGCGCCGGTGACCAACGCCACCTTGCCCTGCAATATGCCCATGCCGGTCACCTCTCCGCGTATCTGTCTGTTGGTGTGCAGATCATCTGCAAAAACCTGCGTGATAAATACGGGCAGACAGCGCGTCGCACCACCCGCAGGCTTATCCGGACGCTACGCGAGTCGCCGGTGTCAGCCAAGCCAGCCACGCCACAAAGGGTAGAGGGGTTCAACAATCAGGCCAGGGCGGCCACACTTTTGAGTATCAGCCGCACCAGCAGCGTCTGACGGGTCACGCCGGTCTTGCTGAAAAGGGCGCGCAGATGGGTGCGCGCCGTATTGCGACTTATGCCCATATCGGCGGCGGCCTCATCGAGACTCAGGCCGTTGGCCAGCAGCAGAGCCAGGGTGGCTTCGGTGGGTGTAAAGCCGAACAGGCGGGTAATAACCTGCACCGGTGCTTCGGCGATCTGGTCCGGCACGCTGATAAAGATCGCAACCGACGGCACAGACTGGCCCTCGGACCATTCGTTGAGCGGAATCGGGCGAATGACCAGTCCCATATCGGGCCCGTCATCGCCGCGAGGAATGCGCAGGGCTTCAATCGTGCCGGTCTCGCCGCGGCGCTGGGTTTCCACCAGGGACGCCACCAGCGCACGCAGTTCGCGGGTCTGTTCGCGACTGCTCAGCACCAGGCTGTCGCCCTGCAGGCGTATCAGCTTGCTGTGCGCCAGCAACTCCGCGGCCAGGGGGTTGGTGTTGAGCACCTTGCCCTGCTCGTCGAGAATAATCGTGGCGACCGACAGCTGCGCGACCGCGCCTGCGTAGAGCGCGCGCTCGGTTTCCATGCGCCCCAGTCGCGCATGCAGGATCAGCGCGCGGCGCAGATGCGGAATCAGGGCACGAAACAGATCCCGCTCCACATCGGAGAACGGCTTGTCATCGGGCCCCTGGCCGCCCGCAGGCCCGCCTGGAAATCCCCCTCGACCTGCACATCCACCGCAAGGCTGTCGTGCAGACCCGCCGGGGCCATGCACACCTGATACAGCTCGCTGTTGAGCCAGGCGTCTTCGTTGACCAGTTCCAGCAGACTTTTGACCTGGCCCGGCGGCAGGTCGACAAACGGATCCAGCACACACAGGCGCTCGTTGTAGGTGCTGATCTGGGGCGCCGAGCCACCGTCGGTAAGCAGGACTCCGCGCCCCTG
>JAVEVZ010000186.1:0-6116 GCA_034004805.1 Spongiibacteraceae bacterium
CCCCCCGACAGTCCCAGCACCACGCCGGGAAAGCCATTTTTGTTCACGTAGTCGCGCACCCCCTCCACCAGCGCGGCATAAATGCTGGCCACCTCCTCCCGGGGCGGCGCAATGGGGCCGCGCGCGACGCTGACGGACTCCACACCCAACTCCAGCACCGCGGGATAAAGCCCCGCTTCAAAGCTCGGCGCCAGCACCTGCTGTACGCCCGCGGCATCGACCACCATCGAGCCGCCGTCGAACACCAGCTCATCCTGACCGCCCACCATATTGACGTAGACCACCGGCATGGCGCCGTCCGCCACACGTCGCTGCACGTTCTGCAGGCGCTCTGCCGCCTTGTTCACGTGATAGGGCGAGGCGTTGAGGTTGAGCATCACCCGCGCGCCACCCGCCGCAGCCTGCAACAGCGGCGCGGACTCCCAGATGTCTTCACAGATGGTGATGGCCACCGGCACGCCGGCGATATCGACGATCAGCGGCCGGTCGCCGGTGACGAAATAGCGTTTTTCATCGAAAACCTGGTAATTGGGCAGGTGCTGCTTGGCGTACTCCGCAATGATCTGGCCCGCGTGTACCACGCCCGCCGCATTCAGCAGTCCCGCACCACAGCGCCGGGGGTAGCCGACCACCACATGACAGCCACCGGGCACCTGCGCACAGATGCGTTGCAGTGCGCGCTCCACCCTCAGATCCAGGCTGGGTCTCAGCAGCAGGTCCTCCGGCGGATAACCCGTCAACATCAGCTCGGGGAACACAACGATGTCCGCGCCGAACTCGCGCACTGCGCGTTCGGCGGCGTCGATCACCAGGGACGCATTGCCCTCCATATCACCCACCACCGGGTTGAGTTGGGCCATGACTACCTTGAGTTGCGGCATACCGCCACCTGCACAGTGAAGAAACACGCTATATTTTCCGGGAATCCCGCGCTATGGCCAATACCTCCATGCAGCAAGTCAGTCCCAACGACGGCCAGATCCAGCAGAACGTCACCCTGATCAAGCTCTACACCTGGTATCGCGCAGCACTGGTGCTGATTTTACTGGTAAGTTTTTTCAGCCAGGGCAGCGATCCCGTGCTGGGTCGAATCAAGCCCCTGCTGTTTCTCTACACCACCAGCGCCTACCTGCTGTTCAACCTGATTGCGCTGGCCGTGCTGTTGCCGCGCCTGCGCCGGGTGCGGCCGCGCCATCTGCTGCTCAACTTCGCGATTGATATCGCAGCGCTGACCCTGATCAGCGACGCCTCCGGCGGCATCGCCAGCGGCCTCAGCCTGCTGAGCCTGCTGACTGTCGCCGCCGCCGGGATACTGTTGACCGGCCAGGCTGCCACCCTTATCGCGGCATTGGCCACGGTGTTTCTGATCCTGGACACCGCCTACCTCAACTACCGGGGGCATTTGAGCAACGACACCTTTCTGGCCGCCGGCTTGCTGGGTGGCCTGTACTTTGCGACATCGCTGTTTATTCAGAACCTTGCCCAGCGCATACGCAGCACCCAGGAGCTGGCCCAGCGGCGCGCCGAAGATGTCAGCCAGCTGCTGTACCTCAACGAACTGGTGGTGCAGCGCATGCGCACCGGGGTCATCGTGGTCAGCGAGCAGGGACGCATCAAGAGCATCAACCGCAGCGCGGCGGAAATGCTGGAGTCCGATGCGCTGCTCGAGCAGTGTATGGCGGGCCTGCAGCCGGCCCTGGACCCGCAGCTCCACCGGCAGTGGCGCAGCTGGCTCGACCGGCCCGGCTACCGCAATCCGGCACTGAAATTCAGCCCCACGGGCCCTGACATCCAGCCCGCCTTTGCCCAGCTGCAGGACATACCCGGCGGCGACACCCTGATCTTTCTCGAAGACAGCAGCCTGCTCGCCCAGCGCGCCCAGCAGCTCAAACTGGCCTCCCTGGGACGGCTCACGGCGAGCATCGCCCACGAGATCAGAAATCCACTAGGCGCCATCAGTCATGCGGTGCAACTGCTGGCAGAGTCACCCCACCTGGACCCCGCCGATCAGCGCCTGTACAACATTATTGCGCGCCACAGCGTACGCATGAACCAGATCGTCGAGAATGTGCTGCAGCTGTCGCGGCGCGGCAACGCCACGCCCCAGCGCGTCGACCTGGTGGACTGGCTCAACCAGTGTGTGGCCGACTACCAGCAAAGTCACGATTACCCGGTTATTATCGATATCGACGCACCGACACAGCCCTGCGACGTCAACATCGATCCCAGCCAGCTGCGCCAGGTCGTCGACAACCTGCTGGACAACGCTTTGCGCTACAGTGCCGCAGCAACCGGCACCGCGCGCGCGCAACTCGTGGTGCGATTCAAGGGCAATCAGCGCATACCGCAACTGGACATCATCGACGACGGCCCCGGCATCAAGGATGCTGACCAGGACAAAATCTTCGAGCCGTTTTACACCACGGAAAGCTCCGGCACCGGGCTGGGGCTGTATATTTCCCGGGAGCTTTGTGAGGCCAATCAGGCCAGACTCAGCTACATTCGCAGTCCACAGGGCAAAAGCTGCTTTCGCATCAGCTTTCCGCATCCCGACCGGCGCATCCTCACGGACTGACACGGAGACAGAATGGCTTCAGCAAAAAAACGCGTACTGATCGTCGACGACGAACCGGACATTCGTGAGCTGTTGGAAATTACCCTCTCGCGCATGGGGCTCGACACGATCAGCGCCGCCGATCTGGCCCAGGCTCTGGCCTGTCTCGCAGAGGACAACATTGATTTGTGCCTGACCGACATGAAGCTTCCCGACGGCACCGGTCTGGCGGTGATCGAACACATCCAGAACCGCTATGCGCACATCCCGGTGGCGATGAACACCGCATTCGGCAGTGTCGAGACCGCGATAGAGGCGCTCAAGGCGGGAGCCTTTGATTTTGTCACCAAGCCCATAGATCTCGAACGCCTGCGCCAACTGATAAACAGTGCCCTGAAGCTGGGCGCCAGCGAGCCGGCCAGCCCGGTCAAACTGCTGGGCGAGACCGACGCGGTCAAGCAACTGCGCCAGCAGATCGCCAAGGTCGCGCGCAGCCAGGCGCCGGTTTATATCAGCGGCGAATCCGGCAGTGGCAAGGAGGTTGTCGCGCGGCTGATACACGCCAACGGCCCGCGCAGCAACGGCCCGTTCATTCCCGTGAACTGTGGCGCCATCCCCAGCGAGCTGATGGAAAGTGAACTGTTCGGCCACACCAAGGGCAGCTTTACCGGCGCCCACGAAGAAAAGCGCGGGCTGTTCGAAGCGGCCAACGGCGGCACGCTGTTTCTCGATGAAGTCGCCGACCTGCCGCTCAATATGCAGGTCAAGCTGCTGCGTGCGATACAGGAAAAGTCGGTGCGCAAGGTCGGTTCAAACAGTGAGCTGGCCATCGATGTGCGCATACTCAGCGCCACCCACAAGAACCTGGCAGCCGAGGTCAAGGCCGACCGCTTTCGCAGCGACCTGTTCTACCGCATCAACGTGATCGAACTGAAGGTGCCCAGCCTGCGCGAGCGCCGCGACGATATTCCCCTGCTGGCCAGGGCATTCCTGGCACGCCTGGCCCAGGACTGGGAAATCACTGTCCCCACACTCGCGGATGACGCACTGAAAGTGCTGTCAGCTTACGCTTTTCCCGGCAATGTCCGGGAGCTCGAAAACATACTGGAGCGGGCGGTGACCCTGTGCGACGGCGACCTTATTGACAGCGCCGACCTGCAGCTCGACGAACCCGCCGCAGTCGACGGCCTCAACCTGCCCCAGGCCCCGGTCGACGCCAGCGAAGCGTTTGGCCACTTCGAGGAGTATCTGGAAAAGATCGAGAGCGACATCATCCTGGCAGCACTGGAAAAAACCCGCTGGAACCGCACCGCCGCCGCCAAACTGCTGGGCATCTCCTTCCGCCAGCTGCGCTACCGGCTGCAGAAGCTCAACCTTGACCGGGACGAATAAGCTCTGGCACGGTAAGCCCCTGCGGCAGGATGCTGCAGCGCACCACTCTCACCGTCAGGGACGACAGCCATGGCTACGCTATTTCACTACGCTTGTCGCAGTTGCCGCTGCGATCCTTTCTCCCTCCACCCGACCAGTCACCCCATCGTTCACGCGGCCACTCTCCCGGTCAGATGTCAGGGCATCACACTGCTGGAACTGCTGATGGCATTGGCGATTCTGGCCATGCTGGCGGCCGCCACGCCCGCCGTGGATCAATGGATCAGCCGCAACCGCGCCACATCGGAAATGCTGGAGATGTACCGGCTGGTGCAGTACGCACGCAGCACTGCAGTCCACCGCAATGAAGTGGTCACTCTGTGCGGCAGCCCCGATGGCGCGCTGTGCAGCCGCGACTGGCACCTGCCCGAGCTGCTGGTATTTATCGATCAGAACGACAACCGCCTGCTCGACGCCGGCGACACGCCGCTGCGCCGCACCCGCCTGCCCGGCGGCGACTGGCACTGGCGCGCCTCCGCAGGCCGGGACTACCTGCGGTTTCGCAGTGACGGCAGCGCCGTCGAATGGGGCCGGCTGACCCAGTGCCCGCAACATCCACGCAGCGCCACCGCCTCCCAGCTGGTGCTGAACCGGGTGGGCCGCGCCTACCTGAAGCGGGTTGATCGGGCACAGCTCGCTGCCGACGGGCTATGCCTTTGAGCGACAGGATGGCGGGATGCTGGCCTGCGCCTGCTTAAGCAAGCGCTGCAGAGCGTCGCGGGCGAAATCAGGTGGGTCGTCGCCCGCACCCGGGAAGCGGACTTTATCTGCGAATCAATGTGCATTCCGGGCACGGCCGACAGCGCGGATGTCGAGCACCATAGTTTCGCAGAGCTTGCTTAACGGTTCCAGCAAAGATCGGTATTGGCGCTGGGCGTAGCCCCGCGCTGCCCCAGATAATTCAGCGTAAAGCTCGTGCAGCGGCTGTCGTCCGCCTGCGGGCCGCCGGCAACCGGGCTGGCGGTCAGCGTATAGGTCTGGGTATCCCCACCGACGAAAGCAATCGAAACGCCGTACCAACCCTCGGGCGATGGCACCGGTGTATTGTCCGCGCTGCCGCCAATATCCCGCTCATCATCCGAATACTGGTTGAACTGAAAATAATGCTGCTCGAGTCGTGCCGCCGCCTTCTCCAGCGCGGCAATGGCATCGCCGCGCCGGGTCTTGGTGACCTGATTCTGGTAGGACGGTATGGCCACCGCCGCCAGCAGCGCGACAATCGCCAGCGCAATCATCAGTTCAATCAGGGAAAAGCCGCGCTGTCCTGTCGATTTCAAGGTCATCATTTCAATCCTCCAGCGGCAGTTCGCGCCAGGACATACGGCTGTTGGTGGTTGTTCCGGAGAACAATTTATTATTACCCACGCTCCCATCGTTCTTTGTGCTAATGAAATTGTCATCCCCCCTTTTATCAATATAATGACCTGACAAAAAGTGTTGCCCATAACCCAGATCTATTGAGCCAGCAATCAAGCCTGTGGCTCGTTTGTCCAGCCCTAACGGACCGTATGGTGGGGGTGCGCCAGTTAGCAGATCGCGTGCATAAAATTTCGATCTCCCTTCGGGATCACACGAATCATCACTGGTGATATAGCCAAAGAAAACCAATACCGGTCCGGCCAGCATAGTGCGGTCGACAAAGCGCTCCGCAGGTACACTGCCAGTAAAATACCAACCTCCTGTTGCACTCATTGCGCGGGTCAACTCAAAGTAAGTAGTAACTGATCGACCGCCAACAATCGGGCTGCCATCACTCACACCATCTCCGTTGCTATCCGAGCCAACAACTCCAGTATCAAATACGATGATATTGCTTACATCCGCCAGGCTGCTGCGCGCCACGCTTGCCGTGAGGTCCAGCTGCCCGCCTGCGGTGACCGGCTCACGTATGCCGTAGTAGGTCATCTGCTTGCTGGTCAACACGTCCGACGCGGTAAAGAAGCGGCCGGACCCGACTGCCACCCAGGCGCGCCCCTGGGTATCCTTGGTCAGCAGCGGCGGCGACGAAAACGGCTGACCACCATTGGGGATACCGGTCAGCATTTCATCGATATTGCTGCCGGAGAGACCGAAGCTGCCGCCATCAGGAATTGTCCAGCGCAAAAGGGTGCCAGTGGGGTCGTTGACCGTA
>JAVEVZ010000187.1:0-6104 GCA_034004805.1 Spongiibacteraceae bacterium
CGGTCAGGCCCAGGTCAACATCACTCTGGACAGCGAAGGCGGCACCCAGATGCACCGGGTGACGCGCCACAATATCGGCCGTTCGCTGGGCGTACTGTTTATCGAGCGCAAGGCCCGCACCCGCTACGAGACCAACGCGGAGGGCGAGGAAGTCGTTGTCCGCGTGCCCTATGACGAGAAGCGCATCATCAGCCTCGCGACCATCCGCGATGCCCTGGGTGTGCAGTTCCGGATTACCGGCCTGGACAACCCGGCGGAGGCGGCGGAGCTGGCCCTGCTGCTGCGCGCCGGCGCCCTGGCCGCGCCGGTGGACTTTGTGGAAGAGCGCACCGTGGGGCCGTCCCTGGGTGCGGAAAACATCGCCCTCGGCGTGCTCTCGGTACAGATTGGTCTGGCCCTGGTCGCGCTGTTCATGATGCTTTACTACCGCCTGTTCGGGGTGGTGGCGGTGGTGGCCCTGAGCTTCAACCTGGTGGTGCTGGTTGCGCTGATGTCGGCGCTGTCGGCGACCCTGACCCTGCCGGGTATCGCGGGTATCGTGCTGACCGTGGGCATGGCGGTGGACGCCAACGTGCTGATTTTTTCGCGCATACGCGAGGAGCTCAAGAATCGCATGTCGCCTCAGCAGGCCATCAACTCGGGCTATGACCGCGCCTTCGTCACCATCATTGACGCCAATATCACCACCCTGATCATCGCCGTCATCCTGTTTGTGATGGGCACCGGCCCGATAAGAGGCTTTGCCGTCACCCTGTCGCTGGGCATTCTGACCTCCATGTTCACCGCGATCATGGGCACCCGGGCGCTGGTCAACCTGATTTACGGCGGGCGCCGTGTACAGGGTCTGTCGATTGGAGGCCGCCAACATGGCTGAAGCAAAAGTTATCAACTTTATGAAGCTGCGCCGAGTGCTGCCGGTGTTCTCGCTGCTGATTATCCTCGCCAGCGTGGTGGAAGTTGCCATTGACGGCATCAAGTTCGGCCTGGATTTCACCGGCGGTACGCTGGTGGAGCTGCACTACAGCGACTCGATTGATCTGCAGGACGTGCGCGAGACACTGGCCCGGGGCGGTTACCCCCAGGCCGTGGTAGTGCATTTCGGCGCCGACAGCGACGTGCTGATCCGTCTGCAGGAGAGTGATTCCGCCAAACTGGGTGAACAGCTGGTGGGCCTGTTGCGCGCGGATTTCGACGGTGAAGTGGATCTGCGGCGCGCCGAGTTCGTCGGGCCGCAGGTCGGCGAACAGCTGCGCGAGCAGGGCGGCCTGGCGATGCTGCTGGCCCTGGGCGCGGTGCTGATCTATATCGCCTTCCGCTTCCAGCTCAAGTTCGGGATCGGCGCGGTGTTTGGCCTGATCCACGACGTGGTCATCGTGCTGGGCCTGTTTGCGCTGTTTGACTGGGAATTCGACCTCACGGTGCTGGCGGCCCTGCTGGCGGTGATCGGCTACTCCATCAACGATACGATCGTGGTGTTCGACCGTATCCGGGAGAACTTCCGCAAGCTGCGCAAGACCGAGGTGCTGGACGTCATCAATATCTCGCTGACGGAAACCCTGGACCGGACCCTGGCGACGTCGTTCACCACGTTGCTGGTGCTGATTGCGCTGTGGGTATTCGGCGGCGACATGATCCACGGCTTCGCCACGGCGCTGATTATCGGCATTGTGGTAGGTACTTATTCCTCGATCTATGTGGCGTCCAATATCCTGCTGCTGCTGAATATCAGCCGCGATGATCTGATGGTGCCGATCAAGGAAGGGGCGGAGGCGGATTCCCTGCCCTGACGGGATCAATCCGCCGCGGCAGGTCGTGAACCACACATGTCAGAGGCGTCAGCCACCGTGAACGCCAGCCATGATCAATAGCCCGGCGCGTTTAGACACTGCACTGCTGCCGCTGGCACCCGTTGACCAGCTGGTGGAGGACGTTGCCCGTCAGGGCTGGGCGGTGGCGCCGGACTGGCTGCCGATCAACCTGGCGGTGAATCTGGCGCAGGAGGTCCGCGCGCTCGAGGCATGGCGCAGCGCAGCCGTCGGTCGCGGTGCGGCGGAGCGCCGCGATCTGCACATCCGCAGCGACCAGATCCACTGGCTCGACGGTGTCAGCCCTGCCCAACACGGCTTTCTGGGCCTGATGGAGCACCTGCGGCTGGCTTTCAACCGGGCCCTGTTTCTGGGCCTGTTCGATTTCGAAAGTCACTTCGCCCGCTATCCTGTGGGCGCTCGCTACCGGCGCCATGTGGATGCGTTCCGCGGGCGCGGCAATCGCAGGTTGTCCGTGGTGTGCTACCTGAATCCGGAATGGCCGGCCGACGGCGGCGGCGAGCTGGTGATCCACGCGCCGGAGGCTCCCCGTCCCGTGCTGCCACAGCTGGGCACCATCGCGTGCTTTCTCAGCGAGTCCACGGTGCACGAGGTATTGCCGGCGCGCATGATGCGCTACAGCCTGACGGGCTGGTTCCGGATCAACGCCAGTACCCATGGGCGCGTCGACCCCGACCGTTGAGACCGTTGAATTGGCGGCTCCGGTTGGCGATGGCCCGGCGGCTGCCGGCTGTGGACACGGATCGCCAGGCGGCGAAAACCGCGGGGCGCGCTAGAGCCTGCTCAGGTGGGGTTGCAGCGTCTGCAGCAAAGCTTTCAGCAGCTTGGGATTGCCGCAGACGATATTGCCGCTCTCCAGGTAGGTGTTGCCGCCCTGGAAGTCGCTGAGCAGGCCGCCGGCTTCGCGAATCAGCAGGGCGCCGCCCGCGACATCCCAGCGACTCAGACCGATTTCCCAGAAGCCGTCCAGGCGGCCCGCGGCCACATAGGCGAGATCCAGGGACGCTGCACCGGCGCGGCGCAGGCCGGCGGTTTTCTCGGCCACCGCCTGCAGGCTGGCCATATAGTCGGGAATGGCCTCTTCGCTGCGGTTCTTGTAGGGGATGCCGGTGCCGATCAGGGCGCCATCCAGGGATTTGCGCGGGCTCACGCGTATGCGCTTGCCGTTGAGCTGCGCGCCGCGGCCGCGGCTGGCGGTGAATTCCTCGCGCCGGATCGGATCCAGCACCACCGCGTGCTCGAGCTGGCCGCGATACTCACAGGCGATCGACACGGCAAAATGCGGTATGCCGCGCAAAAAATTGGTGGTCCCGTCCAGGGGGTCGATGATCCAGCGGTATTCGGAATCGGGGTTTCCCTGCTGACCACCTTCCTCGCCCAGAAAACAGTGGTCCGGATAGGTCTTTTTCAGCAGGTAGATGATTTCCTGCTCAGCGTTGCGGTCCACTTCGCTGACAAAATTGTTTACGCCTTTTTCGTCAAACTTCACGATATCCAGCCGGTCCACGCTGCGCGCGATGATTTCGCCGGCCTTGCGCGCCGCCCGCAGGGCGATAGTGATCATGGGTTCCATGGCTGAGCAGTACCGTCGTGGAAAAGCCCGGCAGTATACCAGAGGGTCGCCGCCAGGCGTGGTCCGCGCCGGATTTTGTTACACTGCCGGCCCATTTTTCTCAGCGGACTCAGCCGATGCTGCCTGCCCTGGCCAACGTGAGGATCGTGCTGGTCCACACCTCCCATCCCGGCAATATCGGCGCCACTGCCCGGGCCATGATGAACATGGGCCTGGGCGAACTGGTGCTGGTGGCGCCCAAGCGCTTTCCCGACCCGGAGGCCACCGGGCGCGCGGCCAGCGCCGCCTCCTTGCTGGAAACGGCGCGGGTGGTCGAGGATCTGGATCAGGCCCTCAGCGGCTGTACGTTGGTGGTTGGCACCAGCGCCCGGGAGCGGCGTATTCCCTGGCCGTTGCTGGAGGCCCGCAGCTGCGCCCGACGCATGGTGGCGGAGGCGGCGACAAGCCCAGTCGCCCTGTTGTTCGGTCGCGAAGACCGGGGCCTTACCAACGAGGAGCTGATGCGCTGCCAGCTTCACGTCACCATCCCCACCAACCCCGACTACTCCTCGCTTAATCTGGCCATGGCCGTGCAGGTGCTTGCCTATGAACTGCGTGTGGCCGCGCTGGGAGAAGACGTTGCCGACCTGATGGCGGGCTGGGATCAGCCCCTGGCCACTGCGGCTGACGTCGAGCGCTTTCTGGCGCACCTGGAGACCACGCTGATAGCGATTGGATTTCTGCGCCCCGACGTGCCCAAGCAACTGATGACGCGGTTGCGCAGGCTGTTTGCGCGCACCCGCCTGGACAGCATGGAGGTCAGCATCCTGCGTGGGATCCTGACCGCGATGGACCAGTCGCTGGCGCGCCGCGATGCGCCATAGCTGCGTGATCAAAACGCGATAGGGCCGGTTTTTAGTGTGAGCCGCGCAGGTTGGGCAGCGCTGACCGGGGTCGGAGGACGCGGGCGGATATAATAGTTGACCAAATTACTCGGTCTTTGCATAATGCCGCCATCTTGATCCTGAGCAAGCGTTAGGTTCAGCCATGCGATTGACGACCAAGGGCCGCTACGCGGTAACCGCCATGTTGGACCTGGCCCTGCACATGGACAGCGGGCCGGTCAGTCTTGCCGATATCTCGGGCCGCCAGGACATTTCGCTATCTTATCTCGAGCAGCTGTTTGCCCGCTTGCGCCGCAGCGGGCTGGTCAACAGCGTCCGCGGTCCGGGCGGCGGCTATCTCTTGAGCCGACCCCGGGAAGCGATTTTCGTGGCGGAGATCATCGACGCGGTCAACGAGAGCGTGGACGCGACCGGCTGCGGTGGCGCCAGCGATTGTCAGGGCGGCGACACATGTTTGACGCACTATCTGTGGTGCGATCTCAGTGAGCAGATTCACGGCTTTCTCAGTGGGATCAGTCTGGCCAGCCTGGTACAGCGCCGTGAAGTACTGGAAGTGTCGGCGCGTCAGGCGCGCCAGGAGCAGAGTCGTGAACCCCATTGCGATCAGAGAATACAGGTCGCCGCGCTGTCATAGCGCGAACCATTGAGGAGTTGTTATCAGATGAAACTGCCGATCTATCTGGATTATGCCGCCACCACGCCGGTCGACCCCCGGGTTGCTGAAAAGATGATGGGTTGTTTGACCCCGGACGGGATCTTCGGCAACCCGGCGTCGCGCTCACACCTGTTCGGCTGGAAGGCCGAGGAGGCGGTTGAAAATGCGCGGCGCCAGGTGGCGGATCTGATCAACGCCGATCCCCGTGAAGTTGTCTGGACCAGCGGTGCCACCGAGTCCGACAACCTGGCGATCAAGGGTGCCGCGGCCTTTTACAACAAAAAGGGCAAACACATCATCACCTCGAAGATCGAGCACAAGGCGGTACTGGATACCTGTCGCCAGCTTGAGCGCGAGGGCTATGAGGTGACGTACCTGGACCCCGACAATACCGGTCTGATTAGCGTCGATGCACTGAAGGCCGCCCTGCGCGACGACACCACGGTGGTGTCGCTGATGCATGTCAACAATGAGATCGGTACGGTCAACGATATCGCTGCGCTGGGCGAGCTGTGCCGCGAGCACAAAGTGATTTTTCACGTCGACGCCGCCCAGAGCACCGGCAAGATTCCGCTCGATATGGAGGCGATGAAGGTGGATCTGTTGTCCATCTCCGCCCACAAAATGTACGGACCCAAGGGTGTTGGCGCGCTGTTCGTGCGGCGCAAGCCGCGGGTGCGCCTTGAAGCCCAGATGCACGGGGGCGGCCATGAGCGCGGCATGCGTTCCGGCACGCTGGCCACCCATCAGCTGGTGGGGTTCGGCGAGGCTGCGCGGATCTGTCGCGAGGAAATGGCCGAGGAGGCCAGGCGCGTGACGGCGCTGCGAGATCGTTTCTGGGCGCAGTTGAGCGATATCGAAGAGGCGCATATCAACGGTGACCTCAGCCACCACCTGCCCAATATTCTCAATATCAGCTTTGCCTATGTCGAGGGCGAGTCGTTGATCATGGCGTTGAAGGATCTGGCGATTTCGTCGGGCTCGGCCTGTACCTCGGCCAGCCTGGAGCCCTCCTATGTGCTGCGCGCGCTGGGGCTCATCGACGAGCTCGCGCACAGTTCACTGCGGTTTTCCTTCGGGCGATTCACCACTGAGGCAGAACTGGACTACGCTGCCGCCCAGGTGCGCAGGGCCGTAGAAAAGCTGCGCGAGCTCTCGCCGCTGTG
>JAVEVZ010000188.1:0-6092 GCA_034004805.1 Spongiibacteraceae bacterium
CGTACGTCGTTATCACAGGTGTGCTATTGAGCTGGCACATGGGCTTGAATGGCTCCCAGCAGCTCGTTCTTGGAAAACGGTTTGGTGAGGTACTGGTCGGAGCCGACAATGCGGCCCTTGGCCTTGTCGAACAGGCCGTCCTTGCTCGACAGCATGATCACCGGCGTGGCCTTGAACTCGCTGTTGTTCTTGATCAGCGCACAGGTCTGGTAGCCGTCCAGGCGCGGCATCATGATGTCGACAAAGATGATGTCCGGTCGGGTATCGGCAATCTTGGCCAGCGCATCGAAGCCGTCGGTGGCGGTAATCACCTCGCATCCGACTTTTTTCAGCAGGGTTTCTGCCGTGCGGCGTATGGTCTTGCTGTCATCGATGACCATGACCTTGAGGTCTTGAAAATTGGCTTCCATCGCAGGCGTATACTCCCCCAGGCGGTACTTGAACCGGACTTGTTGGCAGTCCGGCATTTCGTTTGAGTCAAATTCAAGGTTTAATCTATAACCAGCCGCCAAACATAGCAAAACCAAAGCCAGCCACAGCCCCAATACGTGCGGGCAATCACAGCCGCAGGTGGTTGGCTTGTCGCCGGTTCACAAAGCTCTAGTATAGAAGCGGGTTTTGACTTCGCACGGTTGATTGCCAACTTCAGCTTCAGAATGAGTAGCGCCCCATGAGTATTCGCATCGGCGTGGTGATGGATCCTATCGCTGCGCTCGCCTACAAGAAGGACAGCACCCTGGCGATGCTGTGGGCGGCACAGGACCGCGGCTGGTCGCTGGTGTACTTCGAACAGGTCGACCTGTACCTGGACGGCGGCGAGCCGCGGGGCCTGGGCCGGCCCCTGAAAGTGTTCCGCGACCCCCAGCGCTGGTTTGAGCTGGGGGAGGCCGAGAGCCTGGCCCTGGCGGAGCTGGACGTGATCCTGATGCGCAAGGACCCGCCCTTCGACAACGAGTTCCTCTACAGCACCTTTATATTAGAAGCCGCCGAGCGCCGCGGGGTGCTGGTGGTCAACCGCCCGCGCAGCCTGCGCGACTGCAACGAAAAGCTGTTCGCCACCGAATTTCCCCAGTGCTGCCCGCCGCTGCTGGTCACGCGAGACGCCGGCCTGCTGCGTCGGTTTCACCGCGAGCACGGCGATGTGATCTTCAAGCCCCTGGACGGCATGGGCGGCAGCGCCGTGTTCCGGCTGCGGGCCGACGACCCCAACCTCAGTGTGATCATCGAGACCCTGACCGAGCATGGCCAGCGCACCATCATGGCCCAGCGCTACCTGCCGGCCATCAAAGACGGCGACAAGCGTATCCTGCTGATCGATGGCGAGCCGGTGCCCTACAGTCTGGCGCGGGTGCCCCTGGCGGGCGAGACCCGCGGCAACCTCGCAGCCGGCGGCGCCGGCCGGCCCCAGCCGCTGACCGAGCGCGACCGCTGGATAGCCGCCGAGGTGGGCCCCGCGGTGCGCGAGCGCGGCCTGCTGTTTGTCGGCCTGGACGTGATCGGCGACTACCTCACCGAGATCAACGTCACCAGCCCCACCTGTATCCGTGAAATCGACAACCATTACGGCACCGATATCGGCGGGCAGCTGATGGATTGCATCGCGGCCAAGCTGGCGACCCGCGGTTGATATGGCGGCAGTAGTACTCCCGGGCGCGCCCGGCCACGACCGCCTGGGGTTTGCCGTGTGCCTCGCGGTGGCGCTGCACGCGGCGTTTATCCTGGGGGTGGGCTTCGAGCGCGAGCCGCGCCAGCCCGCCGCCGCGAAGCTGGAGATTACCCTGGCCCAGTTCCGCAGTGACAGCGCGCCGGACAAGGCGGACTTTCTCGCACAGCACGACCAGCAGGGCAGCGGCACCCTTGAGGAACGGGCCCTGCAGACCACCCGCGAACTGGCCCAGTTCCAGGACACCGCGATCCGCGAGGTCAGCCCCCAGCAGCAGGCCGCGGCGCGCCGGAGCGAGGCCAGCCGGCAGCGCCTGGTTAGCACCACCGCGCCCAGCCCCCAGCGGGTGGCAACGGACCGCCCCGACCAGCCGGCCCCCGACCTGCCCCACAGCGACGCCAGCATTCTGCAGCGCAGCCTGGAAATCGCCAGCCTCGAAGCCAAGCTCGATATCCAGCGCCAGGCCTATGCCAAGCGCCCCCGGGTGCGGCGCCTGACCTCGGTGGCGACGCGCCGTTCCGAGGATGCGCAGTACCTGCACAACTGGCGCACCCGGGTCGAGGCCATCGGCAACCGCAACTATCCGGAACAGGCCCGCAACCAGCAGATCTACGGCGATCTGCGCCTGATGGTCGCGCTGCTGCCCAACGGCGAAGTGCATGAAATCAAAATCCTGCAGTCCTCGGGGCACAAGATGCTGGACGAGGCCGCCCTGCGCATCGTCCACCTGGCCTCTCCCTACGACCCGTTTCCGGCGCCCATGCGCAAGGAGGTCGACGTGCTGGAAATCATCCGCACCTGGCGCTTCCAGCCCGGCGGCCTGACCTCGGAGCACTGAACTCACCTTGTTTATCCGCCTGCCCGGCCCAATAATGCAGGCATGAGCACTATTCCGTTCCAGAGCTACAAGCACCACTTCCTGGTGGCCATGCCCTCCCTGCAGGAGGGCATCTTCGCCAACAGCATCACGTACCTGTGTGAGCACACCGAGCAGGGTGCCATGGGCATTGTGATCAACCAGCCGCTGCAGGTCTGCCTCGACGAGATCTTCGAGCACCTCGATATGGACGGCGACTGTCGCCACGATAACGAACCGATCATGGCCGGCGGGCCGGTGCAGACCGATCGCGGTTTTGTGCTGCATCGCCCCACGGGTCAGCAGTGGGACTCCACCCTGGTGATTGCCGACGACGTTGCAATGACCACGTCCAAGGATATTCTCGAGGCGATGGCCCGGGGCGCCGGGCCCGAGCAGGCACTGGTGGCGCTGGGCTATGCGGGCTGGGGCGCGGGGCAGCTGGAGGAGGAGCTGGCGCGCAATGCCTGGCTCACGCTGCCCGCCGACAGCCGGATTATCTTCGACACCCCGATCGAGCAGCGCGCCCAGCTCGCCGTGGGCCAGCTGGGCATAGACCTGCACCTGATCGCCCCCGGCGCGGGCCATGCCTGACGCACCGTTTCACGCCCTCGCTTTCGACTACGGCCTCAAATTTATCGGCGTGGCCCACGGCCAGTCCCTGACCGGCACCGCGGCCGCACTGCCCCCTATCGCCGCCCGCGACGGCGTGCCCGACTGGACTGTCGTGGAAAAACTGCTCGCGGAATGGCGGCCGCAGCGGGTGGTGGTGGGCCTGCCGCTGAATATGGACGGCAGCGAATCGCCCATGAGCGAGCGCGCCCGCAAGTTCGCCCAGCGCCTGCACGGGCGCTTCGGCGTGCCGGTGGCGCTGGTGGACGAACGCCTGTCCAGCTTCGAGGCTCGCGGCCAGATCCTGGCCCAAGGCAGCCGCGACTTCCGCGCCCGCCAGGTCGATGGCCGCGCAGCGGTGGTGATACTGGAAAGTTGGCTGAGCGATAGAGCGACGGGGTGCCGTGAATGACACATCGGCAACCCTCGCCTTCAAGCGAGCGCAATACCGGTGGATGACAGCACGTTCTTCAGAGCCTCCTTAAACACTAGAATTCAAAGTCGAGCAATAAGCGTACGCTGAGATCAGGGCTTTTGTTATCCAGCCCCCAAAGCACGCCGGCCTCCCAGTTCCAGCGCCTGCCGGGCCCGGTTGTTAGCTGGCCCAGAAAGACCGGGCCGGCAGCGACGGTATCTTCACCTGCATAGAATTCCAGCGCCGGCTCCAGCCGCGGCGAGTAGCGGTAGCGCGCCTGGAGCGCCAGGCTGGTGTCGACTTCCGCCTGAATATCGTCCCCCCATTCGTAGGCGATAAGCAGATTGCCGGTGGCGCTCCAGTTGCGGAATTCTTTCTCCACAACGGCGCCAGTGGAGAACTCCCACGCATCCATGCCTTTCTCTGTCTCGAGCTCAAACAACCAGCCGTAGTCAGCACTGTATTCACCTTGCTCTGTCACCTGCCATAGCAGTTCGGCCTCGTAGGCATTAACTTCCAGCGCGTCATCGGCAGATTCCTCTGCGATCACATACAACTCGGCAAACCAGCGATCATCAAGCGCTCGACCGTAGGCGAACTGGTGGACAATGAAGTTGTCCGGGCGATTTCTCTGCCGGGTCTGAAAGGTTGTTCGCCACTCCACTTCCTGTTCCATGGCATTCACGTAGGGGTGATAGACCTTGTCTACCACCATGCCGTCGCCGCAGGCCACCCCGGCACCCGCCAGAATGGCGCTGCATACTGCGAACCTTGGGCTCATGGGTGGCTCGGTCCCGTTGGCTGGCGGGTCACGATATGCCCCACCCACGCAGCCATTAATACGATTGACGCAGCGCCGACGTAGCCAATTACCTGGAATACAGACGGTGTCGCCTCATAGCCTGCCAGAGCGTAAAACAGCTGGCCGATAATGGTTTGTTCGGAGAGCCAGCGCGAGCTATCCCATGCTACGGGTGAATACGGTAACCAATCAGCCTGAGTCATCAGCAATAATGCTTGCGACAGCATGCTGCCAGCAATCACCGCAAGCAGAATGAAAACGACGTTGCGCATGTTCGCGGCGCCCAGGCTTAAAAGACCGTAATAAACGATGATCCCCACGCTGACTGCGATGCCTGCGCCCAATACGCTGCCGGTCAGTACCGGTTGTACCAATTCACCGTGGCTCAGGATGCCCGAGAGGTAGACCAGAATTTCGGCGGCCTCCTGCGTCACTGCCAGCGTCGCACTCAGCACAATCAACAGAACAGTCACAGCCTTGTGCCGGGCATGACAATCGGCGCCGAGTAGCCCCGCCAGCAGTGTGAGACTGCCGACACCAGCCAGCAGCATAAAACCGTTAAGCACCTCCTGCCCCATATAGTCAAAACTCTCTGAAATACGAGTCAGGTTGACGCCATAGAATGTTGCGCCGCACAGCCCCAACCCAATACCCGCCAGCACCCAGGCCAGGGCTAACCCCATAATGCGCGCGCTGACCAGCAGCACCGCCAGCAGCAGTATCGCTTCCAGAGTCTCTCTGAGTACCAGGGTCATAGCATTGAGCAGCACTTCCGGCCTCCGTTAGTTGCGCGGTAACACGACTACTTTTCCCTGGGCAGTCCTGGGGAAAAACTCCCCGAAAAAGGAATACTCGCCCGGCGAGAGCGGGCCAATAAAAATAACGCCTCGTGAATTACCGGCAATGACTTTTTCACGGTTGAGAGGATAGCTTTCAAACTCCTCCGCAGTGGGGTCGTTGTTGATCACCAACAATCGCACTTTGGTATCCGCCGGAATTTCTATCGTAGCCGGAAAAAATAAATGGTCGCGAATTTCGAGCTCTACCGTTGGTATTTCACCAAGCGCCGGTAGGCTGCCGAGCATCAAACTCACCGCCCCCAGCGTTCGCCACAGAACCTTCATGACGCAGGCCCTTTGTGTAGAGGAAAGCTGACACTGAAGCAGGCCCCTGGCAAATTTGGTGATGGAGCGACAGTTATGGTAGCGCCGTGCATTAGCACGATATGCTTGACAATGGACAGTCCAAGGCCGCAGCCAGGTTCCCCTGAGGGATGACGATCTCCGCCCCCGCGATAAAATCGCTCGAAAATTCGCTCGTGCTCGTCCGGGGCAATGCCGCCGCCCGAATCTTCCACTGTCAACACAAGCTCTTCGGCCTGTACGATTAAGGAAACCGCAATGCTGCCCCCCGGCGGTGTGTACTTGTTGGCGTTACTCAACAGGTTATGCACTAACGTTTCCAGTGCAAAACGATCACCCAATACGTTGCAACGATATCCTGTCAGGCTTATGTCCTGATTTTTTGCCTCAATATGCGGATAGTATGCAGCGATCACTTCCTGGGCGAGACTGTGCAGGTCCAGACAGACGAACTGGGCGCCGTGCTGATCCGGTGCAGTTCGATAAAGCAACAATATCTGCTCCACCAGGTGCTCAAGTCGTTTGGCACTAAGCTCCAGATTAGCAAGCGTGCTGTCCAATCCGGGATTGTCCTGATGAAGATTGTAGAGTTCTACTTTGAG
>JAVEVZ010000189.1:0-6083 GCA_034004805.1 Spongiibacteraceae bacterium
GATCCTGCCGGCCCCGGTGTTTTATTACGCCGAGGGGTATCACCAGCAGTATCTGGCCAGGAACTCCAATGGCTATTGCGGCCTGGGTGGCACCGGTGTTTCGATGCCGGAGTGCGCATAGTGGCGCGGCGCCAAAGATAACCGGCACCTGAGGGTTCTGCCGCTTGACCGATAGCGCGTGGAGGGGGGGCGATAGATGGTAGCGGGCTGGACTTTGTCCGATCGTCTGGACCTGGTGTTGGGGCAAGCGATGCCGCCCCACGGCCACTGCTACCTGTGGAACGAGTATCTGGTGGCTTTGCACGCCGCCGGGGATCTGATCATTGCGCTGGCGTATTTTTCGATCCCGGTGGCCCTTGCGGTGATCGCCCGGCGGCGTCGGGACCTTACCTATAACGCTATCTTCTGGCTGTTCAGCGCGTTTATCTTCCTCTGTGGCCTGACGCACCTGCTGGCGGTTTACAACATCTGGAACAGCGCGTACTGGCTGAGCGGGGGCGTCAAACTGCTCACCGCCATCGCCTCGGTATCGGCCGCAATGGTGATCTGGCCGCTGATGCCGCGGATACTGGCGATACCCAGCCACGATACCCTGATGGCTTTGAACGAGCAGCTGTCGCTGGAGGTGCGCCAACGCCAACAGGCACAGGCCCAGGCTGAGCGCGCCGCCCAGGCCAAGGCGGAGTTTCTGGCCAATATGAGCCACGAGGTGCGCACCCCCATCACCGGCATACTGGGCGCGATCGAGTTGATCAAGGACAGTGACAGCCTGCGCAAGCAGCGCGAGTATCTCGACATCATTACCCGTTCCGCCGAGTCGCTGCTCACCGTCGTCAACGGCATCCTGGACTATTCGCGGCTCGAGACCGGGCAGATCGCACTGGAGTCTCTGCCTTTCCAGGTCGACGAGTTGGCCGCGGAAGTGGTGGCGGCGATGCAGCCCGCCGCGCTGGAGAAGGGCCTGATCCTGGCGATGGATGTCGAGCCCGTCCGCGGTCGCTGGTATCTGGGTGATCGCCATGCGTTGCGCCAGGTCCTGACCAACCTGATCGGCAACGCCATTAAATTTACTGAGCAGGGCGGTGTCGATCTCCGCATTGAAGCCGAGCCCGTCGGCGACGCCGAGCGCATCACGGTCCAGGTGGTGGATACCGGGGTGGGCATTGCGGCGGATCAGCGCGGGCATATTTTTGAAAGCTTTACCCAGGCCGACGCCTCGGTGCGCCGGCGTTTTGGCGGCACCGGGCTGGGGCTCAGTATCAGCAACCAGCTGGTCCGGCTTATGGGGTCGGCCGGTATCGGCGTGGACAGCGAGCCGGGGCGTGGCAGCACGTTTTATTTTTCGATCGTTCTGCCGCCCGGCGAAGCGCCCGGGCCGCCGGACCGCGTTGCAGAAGCCGATGTCAGGCAGTATCACAAGCTGGCGCTACTGGTGGACGACAACCAGGTCAACCGCTTGCTGGGTTCGCGGCTGCTGAATCAGCTGGGTGTCGAGGTGATTGAAGCCGCCGATGGTTTCGAGGCGCTGGAGCGCCTGCAGCAGCACCCGGTGGACGTGGTGCTGATGGATTTGCAGATGCCGGGTATGGACGGCCTCGAAGCGACGCGGCGGATACGCCGGGGCGAGGCGTTGAACCCGTCGATCCCGGTGATTGCCATGACTGCCAACGTGCTGGCGGAGCACCGGCGGCAGTGCGAGGAGGCCGGCATGCAGGGGTTTCTGGCCAAGCCCTTTCGCCGCGACGACATCATCCGGGCGCTGGACCAGTTGTTTCCCCCTGCCGGTGGCTTAGCGCCGCGCTGACCCGGCGTCAGTCGTCGTCGCGATCATAGTGGCGACGGGGCAGCACATCGCGGTGCTGATGGTGCCGGCCTTCATAGACCTGGTAAGGCGATGCACGGTAATGGTGATGGCGACGCGGGTCATAGTGCCGGTGCGGGTGGTGTGGCAGGTAACGCGTGCTGGAATGCGACCTGTAGGGCGGAGGGTAGTGATGGACCACGTGGTAGACCGGTGCGTGGTGGTAGACGCGCTGGCTGTAGCCGTAATGCGGGCTGCCCACCGCGACATAGCCCCGGTTGCCGTCGATGGTGAATCCGACCTTGCCGTGCACGGGTGTACCCCAGTGCTGGCCTTCCGGCCCGGCCTGGGCGACTCCTGCCATCAGTGCCAGGGTGCAGGCGACAATCAGACTGCGATTACGATGCATGGCGCGTACTCCAAAGAATGCTCGTGACAATACAACGCCGGGGCGCCCGCGCGGTTGACCGGCTGCCCGCACCGCCGCAGAAGGTCGCGCTGACACGAGGCGTTGAGGGAGGGCGGCCAGCGGGTGCCGGCGTCGACGGAAGCGGTCCGGGTGAGGTGTGGCGCCGGGGCGTAGCGTTCAGGTAAACAGCCGCCCGATCAGCGTCGGCAATACGGTGTCGACCCGCAGTATGCGCGGCCCCAGGCTTGCGCTGACGAAGCCGGCGGCCTGGAGCCGGGCGGTTTCGTAGGCGGTAAAACCACCCTCGGGACCGATGGCCAGTGCCGTCGGGCTGTTGAGCGAAACCGGGCAGGGCGCGGTTGCCCCGGCGTCCGCCAGCAGTGCCTGACGGTGCCTGATCAGGCCCGGCAGCGCATCTTCGACAAAGGGTTTGAAGCGCTTTTCCAGGCGGATGCGGGGCATTGCGGTGTCGCGGCTCTGGGACAGGCCTTCCAGCAGGTGCCGCTGGCGCCGGGGCTCAGTGAGCTCCGGGGTCTGCCAGTAGCTCTTGTCCACCTTCCAGCTGTTGAGCAGCACCAGCTCCGGCACGCCCAGCTCCGCCACGGTGCGCAGTACCCGGCGCAGCATCTTGGGCCGGGGCAGGGCCATCACCAGCAGCAGGGGCAATTTGGGCGGTGGCGCCAGATCCAGCGTGCCGAGCCTCAGGGTTACGGCCGAAGCGTCCACCGTCTCCAGCTGCGCCAGCCCCATCAAGCCATCGACCATACCCACCCGCAGGCTGTCGCCAGGGCGCGCGCCCAGAACATTGCGTATGTGGTCAGCGCGGGCGTCCCGCAGCACAGCGCGGCCGGCTGCGGTGAGGTCCTGGGCGGTGAGCAGGATCAGGTTCATGGGAGGGCAGGGCACAGCGCAGAGGCGGCGCGGGCCTCAGACCACCGGTTCAGCCCACAGGTCGTAGTCGTCGGCGTCGGTGACCTCGACCAGCAGCGCGTCGCCCGGTTGCAGGCCCTGCACGCCGTCCAGATACACCTTGCCGTCGATCTCCGGGGCGTCGGCCCAGCCGCGGGCAATGGCGCCGTCTTCATCCACGTGGTCCACCAGCACTTCGATCCGGTTGCCGATCTTGTCCTGCAGGCGCTGTGCCGAGATGCGCTGCTGGGTAGCCATAAAGCGCTCCCAGCGATCCTTTTTGATGTCGTCCGGCACCGGGTCGGGCAGGGCGTTGGCACTGGCGCCCTGGACCGGGGAATACTCGAAGCAGCCGACCCGGTCGAGCTGGGCCTCTTCCAGCCAGTCCAGCAGGTACTGGAAGTCCTCCTCGGTTTCGCCGGGAAAGCCGACAATAAAGGTGGAGCGCAGGGTCAGGTCAGGGCAGATAGCGCGCCAGTTGCGGATGCGCTCCAGGGTTTTGGCCTCGAAGGCGGGGCGCTTCATGGCCTTGAGGATGCGCGGGCTGGCGTGCTGGAACGGAATGTCCAGGTAGGGCAGCAGCTGGCCCTCGGCCATCAAGGGAATAATGTCGTCCACGTGGGGGTAGGGGTAGACGTAGTGCAGGCGCACCCAGATGCCCAACTCCCCCAGCGCCTCGCACAGCTCCTTCATGCGGGACTTGAGCGGCCGGCCATTCCAGAAGCCGGTGCGGTACTTGATGTCCACGCCATAGGCGCTGGTGTCCTGGGAGATCACCAGCAGCTCGCGCACGCCGGCCTTTGCCAGGCGTTCAGCCTCGTTCATGACCTCGCCGATGGGGCGGCTCACCAGGTCGCCGCGCAGCGATGGAATAATGCAGAAGCTGCAGCGGTGATTGCAGCCCTCGGAAATCTTCAGGTACGCGTAATGACGCGGCGTGAGCTTGATGCCCTGGGGCGGCACCAGATCGGTGAACGGGTCGTGGGAAGCCGGCGCAGGTGCCCACTGGTGCACGGCGCCCACCACCGCTTCATAGGCCTGTGGACCGGTGACAGCCAGTACGCCGGGATGCGCCTGACGGATGGCCTGTTCGTCCTTGCCCATACAGCCGGTGACGATGACCTTGCCGTTTTCCCTCAACGCTTCGCCGATGGCGTCCAGAGATTCCTGTTTGGCGGCATCGATAAACCCGCAGGTGTTGACCACCACCACGTCGGCGCCATCGTAATCGGCGCTGATCTCGTAGCCCTCCAGTTTGAGCTGGGTGAGGATGCGCTCGGAATCCACCAGGGCCTTGGGGCAGCCGAGGCTGACGAAGCCGTCTTTGGGATTGGACATGGGCAGGGGACCGCGTTGAAAAGACGGCATTCTAACCAAGCGCCGGGCTGGCGTCATGGCGATCATATAGGGACAATTCCCTACCGACTGTCATTCCGGGGGCCGCAGGTATGCGCAAGAGCTTGCTGATGCTGGTGTTTGTGGCCGGCAGCGCGATGGCACAGGATCTGGACCGCGCGGCGGAACAGCTGGCGGCGGCGCGCGCCGCACCGCTGGTGACCCAGGCCGTGCCGGGGGACTGGTCACTGGCCAAGGCATACCGCGTGCAGCGCAAATTCTACGAACTGCGCCACGGTGCAACGCCACCGCTGGGATACAAAGCGGGCCTGACTACCGGCCCCAGTCAGCTGCAATTTGCAGTGATGGCCCCCGTTGCAGGCCTGCTGCCACCGCAGTCCGCGATACCGTCCCAGGGTGGCTTCTGGCGGATAGACCCCAATGATTTTCAGGCGGGCCGGATGGAGCTGGAACTGGGCTTCCGGTTTGCCGAACCGATACGCAAGCCCATTGATGATCCCCTGCGACTGAAGGCCCTGGTCGCCGAAGTGCTGCCCGTCGTCGAACTGCCGGACCTCAATTTCCAGCACGGTGCTGCCCCCGGAGGCATGGACCTGGTGGCAGCCAATGTCGCCGCGCACAAGGTGATTCTGGGCTCGTCGCGACTGCCGTCGACACTGGCGATCAACAGCCTGCCGGTGCGCCTGCGGCGCGGCGACGCCGATACCAACGCTGGCACCACCCTGATTGAAGCCCGCGCCACAGATGCCCTGGGCGACCAGTGGCTGGCTTTGCAATGGCTGGTCAACCAGGTGCTGTCCCAGGGCTGGCAGATCGAACCGGGCCAGGTCCTGATCACCGGCGCGCTGGGCCCGGTACTGCCGCTGGAACCCGGAGAGTATGTGGCCGATTTCGGCGCGCTGGGCAGTTTGCGTTTTGAGGTCCGGAGTAGCCGTTGACGTATAGGTCGGCGATGCGAGGCACGGCACGGCCCTGGGCAAAAGATAAGTACCACTTCTGAGCAATACATTTGCCTGTACCCTGGTCCAACAATCTCTTAGTTTCACGCCGGGCGCGTCCAGCCCTCTTCGTCATTGTCTGTTATCACTTGTCATTACCGTCCCTATTGTGATGCGAGACCCGGGGTTTACGCTGCTGGGCGACGATTTCAACCCCTCCCCCCGTGGACCTACTGGGCGTCAATTGCCGTATCGCTCACCAATTTTGGTGAGGATTAAAGGTGTCAGAGGCGATAGATTCAATGTTGATGACTAACCAGGCGAGAGCGCTATGTCGACGGTTCTTTGCATATTTTCAACAGAAGACGGCGATGCGAGAGCTGCCTTGCGAGAGCGCTTAGCGAAACTCCAGGATGGTGGAAGCTATCCGGCCTGCGCCAGGATCAAAGTGCTTCAGCCAATAAAAAACGATCCATTCCTGTCTGGCAGGGACCAGGTCTTCTCTAATCTTGTGGCAATCGTAAAGTTCATTATCCCGGCCGGCAACCCAATGTCGAGCTACATGGAGCATGTAAGCAAAACGGTGGCAGACCTGAATAAAGGCGTAGGAGCTGCTTGCCATATCTGTGTGACCAGTCCTAGGCAGTTCAAGACGACGGGAGATGAGTCG
>JAVEVZ010000190.1:0-6081 GCA_034004805.1 Spongiibacteraceae bacterium
ATGGCCTGACAGAGTACGCACCGTCAGTGCCGCCAGGGTTGTTATCGCTGGCGGCACTGGACGGCTCGGGCGCAGAACCCCGCGAAACGGGGCTTGGCTCTGAGGACATGGCGCTCCCGTCGCCCGAGCCCGCTGGCGCGTCTGGCGCGCCGCCGGCTGCAGCCGCGGCCGGTGGCCTGCAGCTGCGCTTCAGTGCGGACTGCTGGGTCGAGGTGCGCGACGCGTCGGGGACCAGCCTGCTGTCGAGACTTCAGCGCGCGGGAGATGCCGTGACCCTGAACGGGCAGGCGCCTTACCGCATCTTTTTTGGCAATGCAGCCGCAGCGCAGGTGGAGTGGAACGGTGCGCCGGTGCAGATTGATACTATCGCCGCCAACAATACAGCGCGGCTGATCATAGGCAGGCCCTGATATGCATTTTCAATCTCCCATCGTGCGGCGCAAGTCGCGACAGATTATGGTCGGCAAGGTGCCGGTGGGCGGGGATGCGCCGATTTCGGTGCAGAGCATGACCAACACCGAGACCTGCGACGTGGCGGCCACGGTAGAGCAGATCAAACGCCTGGAACAGGCCGGCGCCGATATCGTGCGGGTGTCGGTGCCCAGCATGGAGGCCGCCGAGGCCTTCCGGCTGATCAAGCAGCAGGTCGACGTGCCCCTGGTCGCCGATATTCATTTCGATCACAAGATCGCGCTCAAGGTCGCGGAGTACGGCGTGGACTGCCTGCGCATCAATCCGGGCAACATCGGCCGCGAGGACCGCATCCGGGCGGTGGTGGAGTCGGCCCGCGACCGGGGTATCCCCATCCGCATCGGCGTCAACGCCGGCTCGCTGGAAAAAGACCTGCAAAAGAAATACGGCGAGCCGACCCCCGATGCCCTGGTGGAATCGGCGCTGCGCCACGTGGAAATTCTCGACCGGCTGAACTTCCCGGACTTCAAGCTCAGCGTCAAAGCCTCCGACGTGTTTATGGCGGTGGCCGCCTACCGCAAGATCGCCGCGCTGATCGAGCAGCCGCTGCACCTGGGTATCACCGAGGCGGGTGGCCTGCGCGGCGGGACCGTGAAGTCCTCGGTGGGGCTGGGCCTGTTGCTGATGGACGGCATCGGCGACACCATCCGCATCTCGCTGGCGGCGGACCCGGTGGAGGAGATCAAGGTCGGCTTCGAGATTCTCAAGAGCCTGAAGCTGCGCACCAAGGGCATCAACTTTATCGCCTGCCCCAGCTGTTCGCGGCAGAACTTTGATGTGATTGCCACCATGAACGCGCTGGAAGCCCGGCTCGACGACGTCACCACGGCGCTGGATGTCGCGGTGATCGGCTGTGTGGTCAACGGCCCCGGCGAGGCCAAGGTGGCCGATATCGGTCTGACCGGCGCCAGCCCCAACAACCTGATTTACGTGGACGGCAAGCCCGACCACAAGGTGCAGAACCCCGACCTGGTGGACCATCTTGAAAAGCTGATACGCGACAAGGTCGCCGCAAAAGAGCGGGCCGAGCGCGATCTGATCGCCCGCAAGAACTGAGCGCCGAGGACATCTGTTGAGCACGATTCAATCCATACGCGGCATGAACGACCTGCTGCCGCAGGACACGCCTTTGTGGCAGTACCTGGAGTCGGTGGTAGCCGGGGTCCTGGGCGCCTATGGCTATCAGGAGATCCGCTTTCCCATACTGGAGCAGACCGAGCTGTTCCGGCGTTCCATCGGCGAGGTCACCGACATCGTCGAGAAGGAGATGTACACGTTTGAGGACCGCAACGGCGACAGCCTGAGCCTGCGTCCCGAGGGCACCGCCTGCTGCGTGCGCGCCTGCGAGCAGCACGGCCTGCTGGCCAACCAGCAGACCCAGCGCCTGTGGTACCAGGGCCCGATGTTCCGCCACGAGCGCCCGCAGAAGGGTCGCCTGCGCCAGTTCCATCAGATCGGCGTGGAAGCCTTCGGCATGGCCGGCCCGGACATCGATGCGGAACTGATTCTTCTGACTGCGCGCCTGTGGCGCAGGCTCGGGGTGCTGGAGCACCTCACGCTGGAGCTCAACAGCATCGGCAGCGCGGCGGCGCGCACGGCGTATCGCGCGGCCCTGGTGGCCTATCTGCGCGAGCGCGTGGCGCAGCTCGACGAGGACAGCCAGCGCCGCCTGGACAGCAACCCGCTGCGCATTCTCGACAGCAAGAACCCGGCGACCCAGGCGCTGCTGGACGGCGCTCCTGCGCTGCACGACTACCTCGACGACGAGTCGCGGGAACACTTTGCCCGGCTGTGCGCCAGTCTCGACGCCGCCGGCCTGCGCTATACGGTCAACCCGCGCCTGGTGCGCGGCCTGGATTACTACGCTAAGACGGTCTTTGAGTGGACCACCCGGCGCCTCGGTGCCCAGGGCACAGTGTGCGCGGGCGGGCGCTACGACGGGCTGGTGGAGCAGCTGGGCGGCAAGCCCTGTCCGGCGGTGGGCTTCGCCATGGGTCTGGAGCGCCTGTGCCTGTTGCTGGAGGCCTGCGACGCGCTGCCGGAACCTCGCCCGGTTGCCGACGTCTACCTGATCGCAGTGGGCGAGGCGGCGCAGCAGCCCGCGCTGCTTTTGGCCGAGCACTTGCGCGACCGGTTGCCGGCTCTCAAACTGCTGACCCACTGCGGTGGCGTCAGCTTCAAGAGCCAGTTCAAGCGCGCCGACAAAAGTGGCGCTGTCTACGCGTTGATCCTCGCCGAGCAGGAGCTGGCGGACGCGACGGTGGGCGTCAAGGCGCTGCGCGATACCGGCGCCGGGCAGATCGCCCTGCCGCAGGCTGATGTGGCTGCATACCTGGCCCGCAGTTTGGGCCTGACCGACAACAAAAATTCCTGACGGAGTGACCCGTGGATTCCTATCGCACTGAAGAAGAACAGCTGGAAGTGCTCAAGCGCTGGTGGCGCGAGAACGGCACATCGACCCTGCTCGCCGTTGCTCTGGCGCTGGCAGTGGTGTTCGGCTGGCAGGCCTGGCGCAACCATCAGGCCAGCCAGCAGGAGGCCGCCTCGGCGGTCTACCAGAACCTGCTGGCTGCGGTGGAAGGCGAGGGGAGCGCGATGTCCAGCGAGCAGCGCGCCACCGCCCTGCACCTGGCGGACACCCTGCGCAAGGAGTACCCGGACAGTGCCTATGCCTCCTTTGCGGCCCTGTTCCAGGCGCGCTTTGCGGTCGTCGACAAGGACCTGGAAGGCGCCGAGCAGGCTCTGCGCTGGGTGGTGAAACAGAAGGCCTCCGACCAGCTGGCCCACGTTGCCACCCTGCGCCTGGCACGGGTGCTGGCGGCGCGCGGCGAGTTCGATGCGGCGCTGGCCCTGCTGGCCGACAGTCCTGCGGGTTTTGGCGCGGCCTACGCCGAGGCGCGCGGCGACATCCACACGCTGGCGGGTCACCCGCAACAGGCCCTGGAGGCCTATCAGCAGGCACAGGCCAGCAGCGCCGATGCGCCCCAGAGCCCGCTGCTGGCGATGAAACTCGCCGAGCTGGGCGCGGCCGGGGGAGGTTGAGTTATGCCGATGCTGCGCCGGCTGGGCTGGCTGTTGCTGTGTACGGGTCTGCTGTTCAGCGCGGGTTGCAGCTGGTTCGGCGATGAAGAGGAAAATGCGCCCGCACCGCTGCCGGAGTTCAAGGCAGAGCGCTCCCTGGAGCGGGTCTGGCGGCGCGGCGTCGGCAACGGCCAGGGCAAGATCTACAACCGGCTGGTCCCGGCCGTCTACGGCGATACCATTTACGCCGCGGGCGCCAACGGCGATGTGCGCGCGCTGCGCCTGAAGAACGGCAAGGTGCGCTGGGATGCCGAGATCGACGAGGGCCTCAGTGGCGGTGTCGGCGTCGACCAGGAGCGGGTTTATCTGGGCGCCAACGACGGCGTGGTGGTGGCGCTGGACCGCGCCGACGGCAAGCCCCTGTGGCGGGCGCGCATGTCCGGCGAGGTACTGGCGCCGCCGGTCAGCGATGGCCGCGTGGTGGCGGTGCAGACCTTCGACGGCAAGCTGACCGGGCTGGACGCGGCCACGGGTGAGCAGCTCTGGACCTTCGGCGTGACGGTGCCGGTATTGACCCTGCGCGGCACCAGCACGCCGCTGCTGGTCGACGACATGGTGCTGGCCGGCTTTGCCAACGGCAAGGTGATGGCCGTGGACCTGGCCACCGGCAGCCTGCGCTGGGAGCGGCGCGTCGGCCTGGGGCAGGGCAGCACCGAGATCGAGCGCCTGTCCGACATCGACAGTGAATTGCTGTTGCGGGACGGTGTGGTGTACGCGGTCAGCTATCAGGGGCGTGTCACCGCTATCGAGGCGCGCAGCGGCCGCCAGCTGTGGTCCCGCGAGGCCTCCAGCCATGTCGGGCTGGCCGAAGGTTTTGACAATGTCTATGTCGCCACCAGCGGCGGCTCGGTGATCGCGTTTGCGCGCAACGGCCAGGGCGTGCGCTGGGAACAGACCGCACTGAGCCGGCGCCGCCTGTCGGGCCTGGCGGCCTGGAGCAGCTATGTGGCGGTGGGCGATTTCGAGGGCTACCTGCACCTGTTGTCCCAGGTGGACGGCCACTTCGTGGCGCGGGTAAAGGTGGATGGCGACGGCCTGCGCGTGCCGCCCCTGCTGGTCGACGATACGCTGTACGTGTTCGGCAATGGTGGCACCCTGGCGGCCTATCGCCTGAAAACTGAGTAGACCGCAAACATGATCCCGGTTCTGGCCCTGGTGGGCCGCCCCAACGTCGGTAAATCGACCCTCTTCAATCGCCTGACCCGCAGTCGCGATGCGCTGGTTGCCGATATCCCGGGCCTGACCCGGGATCGCAAATACGGCGAGGGCGAGTTCGAGGACCGGCGCTTTATCGTGATCGACACCGGCGGTATCACCGGCAGCGAGGAGGGGATCGACCTGGCCATGGCGCAGCAGTCGCTGCTGGCGGTGGAAGAGGCCGACGCGGTATTGTTTCTGGTGGATGCCCGCGCCGGCCTGACCGCCGTGGACGAGCAGCTGGCCGATCGCCTGCGGCGCAGCCAGAAGCGGGTCTATCTGGTCGCCAACAAGATCGACGGGGTCGACCCCGACGTTGCCCTCGCCGAATTCTTCCGGCTCGGCACCGACGAGGTCTATCCGCTGACCGCCAGCCACGGCCGTGGCGTGCACAGCCTGATGGAAGCGGTGTTGGCGGATTTTCCCGAGCCGGAAGAGGTGCCGGACGATGAGGCGGAGGAACAGCGCGGCATACGTATCGCCGTGGTGGGCCGGCCCAATGTCGGCAAGTCCACCCTGGTCAACCGCATGCTGGGCGAGGACCGGGTGGTGGTGTTCGACCAGCCCGGCACCACCCGGGACAGTATTTATATCGACTACGAGCGCAACGGCCAGAGCTATACCCTGATCGATACCGCCGGCGTGCGGCGCCGCAAGAATGTCTCGGAAACCGTGGAGAAATTCTCCATCGTCAAAACCCTCAAGGCCATCGACGACGCCAACGTGGTGATCCTGATGATGGATGCCCAGGAGGGGATCGTTGAGCAGGATCTGCACCTGCTGGGACACTGCGTGGAGAAGGGCCGCGCGCTTGTGCTGGCGGTCAACAAATGGGACGGTCTCGACGAGGATCAGAAGCAGAACGTGAACCGGGAGATCGACCGCCGCCTGCGCTTTATCGATTTCGCCGAGCTGCATTTTATTTCCGCGCTGCGCGGCACCGGGGTGGGCCATCTCTACGAATCCATCACCAAGGCGTATGCGTCGGCCACCCGCGGCCTCTCGACACCGCTGTTGACGCGCATCCTCGAGGATGCAATCAGGGAACACCAGCCACCCCTGGTCAACGGCCGGCGCATCAAGTTGCGCTACGCCCACGCCGGCGGCGCCAATCCGCCCATTATCGTGATCCACGGCAACCAGACCGACAAAGTGCCGGCCAGTTACCAGCGCTACCTTGAGAAGGTGTACAGTCGGGAGCTGGAACTGGTCGGCACGCCGCTGCGCATCGAGTTCCGCTCCGGCAGCAACCCCTATGCCGGCAAGCGCAACGTGCTCAGCGCGCGCCAGCAGAACCGCAAGTAACGCCTGATGAAACACGTCAAGAAGCAG
>JAVEVZ010000191.1:0-6062 GCA_034004805.1 Spongiibacteraceae bacterium
GCGAGGCGCACCTGGGCAGGGTCGTAGAACTTCGTCATGCGGCCACCTCTTCTGAAGCGGAACCCCGCATCACGCTCGTCTCCTCGAACGGGCGGTGCCGTTTCAGGGGATGCTCCTCCAGCAAAGCCAGAGCCGCCGCGAGGTGCTGGTGGGCCGGGTGTCCAGCGCTAGCATCCAGCACCCGCCTAATGACGCCCAGCTCGTAGGGACCACCCTCGGGTTCTCTGACAATGTTCTTGTCTGCGCCAGGAAGCCTGCACCCGAATCTGAAGCCATCATTGGCGAATGCACAAGTGGCATCCCAGAGTTGAAGCGCGACGTCCTCGCCCGAGCACCGACCGTCTTCCGCCCCGGACTCTGCCAAGTCTTCCTGACAGATATTTAGCATCCAGTCTGCCACCACCCAGATGGCATTGAAGACTCCCCGCATCCGATCCTGCACAGGAACATCCTCTTCACGGATGCAGAAGGCACCAGCGAGCAAGCCCGCCGCGACGACATCTCCAGGCTCTTCCTGGTCCAAGTCCCAATGCAGGTGGAACAAGCGGTGGATCACGAAGTTGATCACGTCTGCATCCCAGAGGAGCACATTCGGCAGCTCGGGGTGGCCGTAGAACTCGATATCTTCTTCGTCGTTGTGTTGGTTGATTTCGGAATACATGGTTTCGCTCCTTGTTGAACCGAGGCGGCACCGCGCTGCCTCGTGTGGAGCGAACTTTCGCAGGAACCCGCCTGGAAGTCTGGCCCGCCAATAGGGTGCGATTTTCGAGAGCTATTTGCGGGTCTTGAGAGCGTTGCGGACGTTGCGTAACGTCACGCGGGCGTCGAGTTCCACGCACACGGCCAGGAGTCGGCTTTCGTCGGGTGTCGGTTTCTCCCGCTCACCGCTGCCGTAGCTGCGTAGGCCCAGGGTGCGAGCGACCGCACGGATGGCCTCTAGGCTGACGCCCGAGTAGTGGCCCCGGCGCTTGCGGCCCGCCTCGAATATGACGGTCTCGGCAGTCTCTTGGAGGGTGAGCAGCGCGGCCTCGACGGGGGCAGCGCCAGCGGTGTGCTGGGCCGTCCATGCCACCTGTGCGCGGGCTTCTTCGGAGAGATTTTCCCAGGCGGCAGCCATGCGCCGGTGGAATGCGGCGACTTCCTTCCGTGCTGCTGTCAGGCGCTGCTGCGCCGCCTGGGCTTCGCGCTCCTGCTGGAGGCAGGCGTCCCAGGCGGCCCGCGCCTGGGCGAGGGTGGCGTCGTCGATGCTCATGGGAGAGGTGCGCCCGCCCAGACGGTTCGCGGGACGGTGCGCGAGGTGCTGGTGCCCCGAGCCGGACTCGAACCGGCACGCCATTCGGCAAAGCATTTTAAGTGCTCAGTGTCTACCGATTTCACCATCGGGGCCTGCAAAAACAACAGGTTACAGCCTTTTGTTACTCGTCATCAACGTGTCCCGGAACCTGTTCCGGGGTGCCCATCTGGTGCGGCGTCGGCAAGGACACAGGTAATTTTAAGTCCCTTGCGTCTACCAATTTCGCCACCCGGGCGAGGGGGACTGGGCCGCGGCGGGAGGTGGGCCTGGGGTGCGGCCGGGGTGGCTGCGTGGGCCGGGTGCCTGGGGCGCCGCTCGGTTGGCCTGCTTGCGTTTGCGTAACTTGCACGCACCCGCAACGATCTGTGCGACTACGTGTCTGGAAAATGGAGGCGCGGGTCGGAATCGAACCGGCGTACGACGAGTTGCAGTCGTCTGCATGACCACTCTGCCACCGCGCCTGAAATTGGAGCGGGAAACGAGGCTCGAACTCGCGACCTCAACCTTGGCAAGGTTGCGCTCTACCAACTGAGCTATTCCCGCAACATCTTCTTCTTTGCAACCACCGTTCAGTAACTACGGCGCGACTGCGCAAAACTCCGTCGATCGGGTCATTGATTCGACGGACTCCGGAACCGTTGGTGCGGCCCCAAAAAAGAGCCGACATTGTATGCGCTGGCCGGATTGTGTCAAGCAGCATTACGGTTTGCTGAACGGACTCAGCAGCGGCCAGGCCGCGCGCAAGTAGATCAGCATGGACCACAGGGTCAGCGCCGCCGCGACATACAGCGCGAAAAGCCCCAGCCAGTAAAGCGTGCCGGAGCGGTCGATTTCACAGACCAGCAACACCGCAATGGCGGCGAACTGCACGGTGGTTTTGATTTTGCCCACATAGGACACCGCGACACTGGCGCGCTTGCCCAGCTCCGCCATCCACTCGCGCAGCGCGGAAATGACGATCTCGCGGCCGATAATCACGCAGGCCGGCAGCGTGAACCACCAGGCGCCGTAGTGCTCCACCAGCAGTACCAGGGCGATCGCCACCATCAGTTTGTCGGCTACCGGGTCCAGAAACGCGCCGAACGGCGTGCTCTGATTCAGGCGCCGCGCCAGGTAGCCATCCAGCCAGTCGGTGATGCCCGCCAGGGTAAACAGCGCCGCCGCGATAATCTGGGACCAGATCCCCGGGATGTAGAACCACACCACCAGGACCGGTATCAGCAGGATACGCAGCCCCGTCAGCGCATTGGGAATATTCATGCAGCGATCAGCCCCCACACAGAAGCCGCGATTCTAGCAGGCCCGGAGCCGGGGGGCACTGGCGCCCCCTGCCGGCCGCCCTCAGCCACTGCGCGCAGCGTCGTAGATTGCCCGGGCGATGGCCTGGCTGATGCCCGGCACCTTGAGCAGGTCATCCATGCTGGCCGCCCGGACCCCCTGGATACCGCCGAAGTGTCGCAGCAGCTCCCGGCGCCGCTTGGGGCCGACCCCGGCAACGTCTTCCAGCAGCGAACGGCGCCGTGCCTTGTCCCTGCGCTGCTTGTGGCCAGTAATCGCGAAACGGTGGGATTCGTCGCGGATATGCTGGATCAGGTGAAGTGCCGCCGAGGTCGCCGGCAGGCTCAGCTGACGGCCCGTATCGGCGCGGATCAGCACCTCCAGCCCGGCCTTGCGGTCCACGCCCTTGGCCACGCCGATAATCAGCACATCGGTGATCTGCAGCTCCTGCAGGGTGTTCACCGCCTGGCTGACCTGGCCCTTGCCACCATCAATAAACAAAATGTCCGGCAGCTTGCCCTCGCCGGCCTTGAGCCGTGCGTAGCGGCGCTGGATGGCCTGAGCCATGGCGCCGTAGTCATCGCCGGGGGCGACACCCTCAATATTGAAGCGCCGGTAATCGGATTTCAGCGGCCCGCTCTGGTCGAACACCACGCAGGATGCGACCGTGGCTTCGCCGTGGCTGTGGCTGATATCAAAACATTCCAGCCGCTGGGGCATCTCCTCCAGACCCAGCGCATCCTGCAGCGCCTCAAAGCGCTGGGTCTGGGTGTGCTTGTTGGCGAGCTGACCGGCGAGGTTCTGCTCCGCCGCAGTCACCGCCAGCTTGAGCCATTTGTCGCGGTGGGTGCGCGCGCTGTGGCTGATGCGCAATTTGCGACCGCTGGCCTGCTGGATCGCGGCACCCACCACCTCGGTATCGGGCAACGGGTGACTGAGCAACAGCTCTTTGGGCATATCCACCAACTCCGACTGCAGGTACTGGCGGGCAATAAAACTCTCCAGCACTTCGCTCTCGCTTTCATCCAGCGCACAGCGCGGAAAGTAGCTGCGGCTGCCCAGCACCCGTCCGCCGCGCACGGTCACCCGGTGTACGCAGACCGTGCCCGAATTCTGCACGCAGGCGATGATATCGACATCGCTGTCACTGCTTTCCATGTACTGCCGCGCCTGCACCTGACGCAGCATGGCGATCTGGTCGCGCAGGTTCGCCGCCTCTTCAAAACGCAGTTCCTGGGCGGCGCTGTCCATGCGTGCCGCCAGCTCATTGATCACCTCACCGCTGTGGCCGTCGAGAAACATCGCGGTGTGGCGCACATCGTCGGCGTAGGTTTCATCGTCCACCGCCGCCACGCAGGGCGCCGTGCAGCGGTTGATCTGATACTGCAGGCAGGGGCGGGAGCGGTTGCGGAAAAAACTGTCCTCGCACTGGCGCACCTTGAAGACTTTCTGCAGCAGATTCAGGCTCTCGCGCACCGCCTGGGCCGAGGGGTACGGGCCGAAGTAACGGCCCTTGCCGCGCTTGGTACCGCGGTGCAGGCTCAGGCGTGGGTACGTGTGGTCCGACAGAAAAATATACGGGTAGGATTTATCGTCGCGCAGCAGGATATTGAACGGCGCGCGGTGCTGCTTGATAAGGTTGTGTTCGAGGATCAGCGCCTCGACCTCGGTGCTGGTCACCGTGACCTGGATGCTGTGGATGCGCGACACCAGCGCCAGGGTCTTGGCGTTGAGGCCGGTGGGGCGGAAATAACTGGCCAGCCGCTTGCGCAGCTGTTTCGCTTTGCCGACGTACAGCACGGCGCCCTCCGCATCGAGCATCTGGTAGACGCCCGGCTGCAGGGTGACGCTCTTCAAAAAACTTTTGTGGTCAAAGACCTCGCTCAAAACTGGGGCTACCTCACTGACGTTATCTGCAGTCTAACACCGGCTCCATGGCGCGCCGGCATCCGGGGCCTGTGCGCGATTGCCGTTTTTACCGGCGACCGCAGTCGGCGTGAATCCAACGGAATGTCAGATTGATGCGCCCGTCCACCGGCTTGCGGGTGCGCGGCAGGCTGTGCTGCCAGTACTGTTGCGTCGTGCCCGCCATTATCAACAGCGAACCGCCGTGCAGCAGCAGCGTGTGGGACGGCAGGCTTTTGTCGCGCCGGTGCAGAACGAAACGCCGGCTGGCGCCCAGGCTCAGCGAGGCAATCACCGGCTGCGCACCCAGTTCCGGCTCGTCGTCGCTGTGGCGCCCCATACCATCCGCCCCGTCGCGATACCAGTTGGCCAGCACACTGTTGAAAGCGACACCGCTCAGCGCCTCGACCTGGGCGCGCAGGGCCGCCAGCGTCGGCGTCCAGGGCAGCGGCTGGTGGGCGACGCCGGAATAGCGGTAATGGGCATCGGCCTCGCCATACCAAGCCATGAGGCGCGGCACCGGGTGCTCGCGGCCGAAGATCGTGAGCCGCTCCCGGCCCCAGGCAAGCTCCGCGCACAGCTGCGTGTAGAGCGCCTGATGCTCCGCCACCGCGCCGGGCAACCAGCGCAGCTCGGCACCGGGCAGCGCCACGGTGTGCCAGGTATTGTCCAGCAGTCCCGCCTGCATTCAGTACACCCGTGGCTCGATATCCAGATCAATCCCGAAACGCTGGCGAATATCCGCCTGCATCGCCTGCGCAAAAGCCAGCACCTCGAGGCCGCTGGCACCACCGTAGTTGACCATGACCAGCGCCTGGTGCTGGTGCATGCCCAGCGCGCCGGCGCGGCGGCCCTTCCAACCCGCGCGCTCCAGCAGCCAGGCAGCCGGGATCTTGATCGCTTCGCCACCGCGCTGGACATAACCGGGAATGTCCGCATGGGCGGCCTGCAGGCGCTGGTAGTGGGCGCGCTCAACAACCGGGTTTTTGAAAAAGCTGCCGGCATTGGGCAGCAGCGCCGGGTCGGGCAGCTTGCTGGCGCGTATGGCCGCCACCGCGGCCGCCACCGCCCGCAAATCCGGCGCCGGCTGGCCGGCAAAATGGCTCGCGAGCGCCGGGTAATCCAGCACCGGGAAAAAGCTCCGGTCCAGACGCAGGCGGACCCGGGTGATCACAAAACGGTCGCGCAGCGCGTGTTTGAAAATACTGTCGCGGTAGCCCAGCTCACAGGCGTCATTGCTGAGCTCGCGCCAGCAGCGATCCTGCAGATCAAAGCCGCGCACCGACACCAGGCGCTGCCCCAGTTCGACGCCGTAGGCGCCGATATTTTGCACCGGCGCGGCGCCCACCGAGCCGGGAATGCGGTTGAGGTTTTCCAGGCCCGCCAGCTGCCGCTCGCAACTCCAGTCCACCAGCGCCTGCCACGGCAGGCCGCCGCCCACGTCGACCAGCACACCGGCATCTGTCCGGTCTGCATCGCCTGCGGTATCGCCGGGGGTCGCGAGCTCGCTGACGACGATATCACTGAGCAGCAACTGCAGCAGCGGCTCGGCAAGATCGCGTGTGAAATCCGGGGTGCGGCCCTG
>JAVEVZ010000192.1:0-5945 GCA_034004805.1 Spongiibacteraceae bacterium
CCGCGACTTCACCGAGCCGACAGAACGGGCGCTGGCCTGGGCGCTCTTCGCCCACAGTCCGGACATTGGGCTGAAGCTGAAAGGGGAGTATCCGGCGTTTTGGTAGAAAGGTTGGGCCGGGGTCTGATGACCTCGGCCCAGCACAAAATCATCTTCACGTGATCAGTGCTGTATTGGCAAGCGAAAGCGAGTAGAAATGGACTTCTCTAAAACAATGCCCTCGCCACCGGCAAGATCAAGGGCGTGGCGGGCGAGAAGTTCACGGCCGGCCGGATGGGCAAGTATACCATCCGGGAAAATGCTGACCTGGGCGTCAATGTCCTGCTGGGGCTGCTCTTCATCTACAACACGGAGAACATTGACCAGTTCAACTGGTAAGCCATAAGGGTTCGCCGTCAATGAAAATAGAGCGGCAATCAGGCAACACAACGGCCCACCGAAATCTCGGTGGGCCGTTTTTTCCCTTCTGCGGTTTGATATTGGCTAAATCTTTCGATACACAGCTTCAATTTCTGCGATTGCCATCGCGCGCTGCTCCGAGTTGTGCGCGATGATGGACAGATAGACGAGCGTCTGCGCCACCTGCCAGGTGCGCACCAGCGTGTCATTGGCTGGCGCCTCGGCGGTATACCCGTCCCACAACGCACACCGATCCGCCGGCGCAGGCCACCGACGCAAATCCAACACTGGGTGGCTGATATAGGCATCGCCAAAGTCAATCAGACCGACAAACCGCCCGGTCTGCGGGTCTACAAAGACATGCTCCGGGCCAGGATTGCTGTGCAAAGCGACACACACCTCGCCATCGGGCAGCGCCCGCATAGCGCGCCGGGCGATCTCCACCGGCGGGACGTCCAGCGGCCAGGGCTGCGCCGATTGGGCGATAGCGTCCAGCGCGTCATCGAACAGATTGCCAAAGCGCCAGGCCACGTCTACCGGGGAATGATCACCGGGAAACAGGCGACTTTGCACAAAAGGCAGTTGGGGCAAGTCGTGGATGCGGCGTAAGGTGCGGCCCAGTTCAAACAACGCCTGCTGGCGCGCCGCGCCGGCCGGATTCACTGCTCTGAACGCTGCACCGGGCATGCGCGTCATCAGCGTGTATTCGACGCCGTCCTCTTGTCCATAACCCACCACCCGCGGCACCGAAATGTCTGGCGCTCCTTCCAGTTGCTGCAAAAAGAACACCTCGCGCTTTTGGCTGGTGCGTGGGCGCAGGCGATGGGGCCGCTGCGTCTTGAAAATCAAAGCTTCATCAATGGCATACGTGCGCGCTTCTCCCCCGCTCTCATCTATGCCGGTCACAACGCCGGCTTGTGGCGCGTGACGGCGCGCGAGCGCCAAAACTACCGCCTGATCCAGCACACGATCAGGGACATCCGGTTGGAAAAAATAATCTTTAGGCATCGTGTCAATTCATCCTTTTTGAGTTAACAGTGAATTATCCCCCGGCTTGCCAATCCCAGCCGGCCTCTTCCAGTTCGACCAGGGCAGCAAAGCGCCCCCCGCGCCGGATCAATTCCTCCGGCGCGCCCTGCTCGACGATGCGCCCAGCCTCGAGGACGATCACCCGGTCGGCTTCGCGCGCGGTGGACAGACGATGCGCCACCGTGATGGCCGCCCGCTGCCGCCCGGCGTCTCCCTGGATAGCCGCCCGCAACGCCGCGCGGAACTCCGCCTCGCTGGCATTGTCCACCGCCGCCGTGGCTTCGTCCAACAGGAGCACCGCCGGGTCCCACACCAACGCCCGCGCGAGCGAGAGCAACTGCTGCTGTCCTTCGGAAAGCTGCATCCCCTGACCGCGTCCCACGCCGCTTAACGGCGTCTCATAGCCCTGGGGCAGCGCGGCGATCAGCCGCTCCAACCCGGCGATCTGCACAGCGCTCTCGACCGCCGAGCGCGCCGCGGTTGGATCATCGAGGGTCAGGTTATCCCAAACCGTACCGGCGAACAACTGCACCGCCTGCGGTACCACCCCCACCACGCTCCGCCGCTGCGCGTCAGATAGGCGGCGCGGATCCAGCCCGGCCACCCGCACCTCCCCGGCCCAGGGCGCATACAGCCCGCCGAGTAAGTGGACCAGGCTGCTTTTGCCGGCCCCCGTACGTCCTACCAGCGCCACATGCTCGCCGCCCCGCACCGATAGCGTGATTTCGCGCAGCACCGGGCGGTCGGCCAGATAACCAAAGGTCACATCGCGCAATTCCACGGTCGCCCCGTCATCCGCCGCCGCCGCGCCGGTTTCTGCTGGCGTCGCCTCCGCCGGGATTTGCAGCACTTGCACGATGCGCTCGATGCCCGCCAGCGCGCTCTGCACGGTCTGCCAGTCTTCCCCCAGATTGCGCACTGGGTCAAAGAAGCGTTGGAAGAGCCAGATGAAGGCGATGATGACGCCCAGCGAAAGCCCCCACGCCTGGCCCAGGCCGCCCGTCCCGCCCCACAGCAGCAGCGCCACGCACAACGCCACCAGCACCGTCAGCGACGGGGTATAGTACATGTTGTACGACTCGGAGCGCCAAAAAGCGGCCACCGTGTCGCGCAGGGCGCGCCGGAAACGGGTCAGCAGGGACTCTTCGCGGCCGCTGGCGCGCACTACCTCCACGCCCGACAGTGTTTCTTGCAGGTAGACGTTGAGCAGACCGATGGCCTTGCGTCGTTCGCGCTCAGCATCGCGGATATGAATCTGGAAAAAGCGCGTCGCCAGGGCCAGCGGGGGCAGCAGCAACAGCGCCAACAGAGCCAGGCGCGGGCTGAGCGAGACCATCGCCGCGAACGCGGTGAGCAACTGCGCCAGGCGCAGCAGCAGGCTGGCGACGCCGGTGCTGAACAAGGTGTCCACCGTCTCCACATCGGCGGTACAGCGGCTGATCACGTCGCCCAACGGCGTGCGGTCGTAATAGTCGAGGGGAAGGCGCTGCAAGTGGGCAAACAGGTCCACGCGTAACGTGCGCAGCGCGTGCTGCGCCACCCAGGCGGTCAGATAGGAGATGCCAAAATTCATAGCCTCGGCCAGTACGGTCGCCGCCAGATAAACCAGGGCCAGGGTCAGGATACCGGCCGGCAGCCCCGGCGTCAGATGTTCGTCCACGATGCGTTGTAGTAACAGCGGGGGGATGACGGCCAGGGCCTCGAACAGGAGCACGCTCCCGGCAATGACGGCGATTTGCAGACGCCAGGGGCGCAGCAGGCGGCGCACCACACGCCAGGCAGTGATGGGAGAAGAGGCGGCTTGGGGGTTCACAGCGTCACCGCCTGAGTTGCGACGCGCTGTTGGGCGCGGTAGATGCGCGCGTACAGACTGCCGGCGGTCAGGAGCGTGGCGTGCGTACCCTGAGCGACGATACGGCCGGCATCTATGACCACCACTTGGTCGGCCTGGGGGAAGGCGGCCAGGCGGTGCGAGAAGAAGACGACGGTGGCCCGCTGCGCGGGGGGCGCCGTCGGGCCAAATGCCTGACGCAACGCTGTGATGATCTGCGCCTCAGTGTCCAGGTCCACGGCGGAAAAGGGATCATCGAGTACCAGCAGGCCGGGGCGGACGGCAAACGCGCGCGCCAGGGCGATACGCTGCCGCTGCCCGCCGGAGATGCGCGTCCCGCGCTCGCCGACTTGGGTGTCCAGCCCCTGGGGAAACCCTTGTACATCGGTCTCCAGCGCGGCCAGCCGCACCCAATGCTGTAGATCGTCGTCCGCCTCGCCCGTTTGACCTGGTTCAGCGAAGGTCATCTGAATATTGTCGCGGACGGCGCCGGAAAAGAGGAAGGGATTCTGTGACAGATAGCCGATCCGCGCCGCGCGTTCAGCGGGTGAGAGATCCTCCAGCGGCGCGCCATCCAGCAGCACTTGCCCGCTTGCCAGCGGATAAAGGCCAAGCAGGACGCGGGCCAGCGCGCTTTTGCCGCAGCCGACCGGCCCGGTGATGGCGACGAAGGCGCCGGCGGGCACATCCAGGCTCACTTGATCCAGCGCGCTGGCTGCGTTGCCGGGGTAACGAAACGTCACATCCTGTATCGAGACTGCCAGTGGACGCGGCGGGCGCGCTGGCAGCGGCGGCAGGGGCCGGTCGAGGCCAGGCACGTAGGCGGCGCGCAGCGTGGGGCGCGCTGCCAGGGGCGGGGCCAGCAGCAGTTGTAAGCGCGCGTAGGCCGCTGCGCCGCTCTGCACCGAGTTGAACATCTGTGGCACGCGATGTGCACGGTCGGTAAAGCGAGTGTAGAGATCGAGGTAGGCCACAAACGCGCCCAGGGTCATTGCGCCAACCGCCACGCGCTGCCCGCCCAGCGAGAGCAAAAAGACCACGCCGCCAATCATCAACAGGCGGTAGATCGGCTGCAAGCCGCCGCGCAGCCGCACGACGGCCAGGTTGGCCGCAGCCAGCCGATCGGAGAGCGCCGCCACACGGTCTACCGTAGCCGCGCCGCGGCCAAACAGGCGCACCACGCGCAGGCCGGTCAGCCGCTCCTGCAAAAAAGCGGTGAGGGCCGCATTCGCTTCCCGCGAGGCGGTGGTGCGCGCGCTCACCCAGCGACCCACCGCCTGAGCCAGCAGCATCGCCAACGGTACGGGCAGCAAGGTCAGCAGGGTCAGGCCGGGGTCATAGGCCAGCATGCCAACGATCAGCGAGAGGGAAAAGAGCAGCGTGTCCCACGTTTCGGTGGTAATTTCACTCACACCGCGTCCCATCACCTCCACATCGCCAATGATGCGCGCCATCAGGTCGCCGATAGAGGTGCGGTGCAGCCGCTCGGTGGGCCAGGCCAGCACGCCGCGCAAGGCGTCGGCGCGGACGCTGGCCATGATGCGCTGGTTGCCCACGCGCAGTCCCCAGCGTTTGACCAGCCGCGCGCCCTGGTAGAGAGCCATACCGCCGACGTAGGCCAGCCCAGCCCACAGCACCGCGGCGCCCTCTCCCTGACTGCCGGCCCAGGCCGTGGCCGTGTCAATGGCGCGGCCCAGCAGGATGGCCGGCAGCACCACGGCTGTGTTCATCACAATCCCGCCGAGCGAGCCGAGGATCAGCAGCCCGGACGCTTGTTTGAAATAGGGCCAGATGGCTCGCAGAAACCGTTTCGTCATAGTAATCCTCTCCTAAGGGGTCAGTGAGTCGACAGACAGGGCGGCGCACAGGCCATCGAAGAGCCACAGGCCGCGCGCCTCCATCTCCGTGTCAGGCAGACCGGCCAACTGCCAGCCGCGTAGCAGCGCATCCACGCCGCCAGTTTCGGGGCGCGCATAGACGCCGTCGCGCAGGTCAACCTCGTGGACAATCTCGGCCAGCGCATGCAACGCTGGATCGTGCAGGCTCAGGGCGCGCAGCATGACCTCGAAGGTACACAAGTCGCCGTAATGACTGAACTCAGCGTCAGGCATGTCGAAAGGAATCTCGCCCGCTTCTGGCTCGGTCGCATAGCGGATGGGCGCGTCAGGGTTGACAAAGCGGCGGATCAGCCAGGCGCAGGCTAAACGGTCTACATGGGGATGAGCACGCGTGACCCAGTGCGCGTCGCGGTAAGCGGCGACATCGCAGGCGGCGATCTCGCCCGGCGTGGTCGGTTCGGGTAAAAAGGCCTGGCGGATGCGCGCCAGCCGGGTTGCCAGGGCTGCGCGCTCCGGGCACTCGAAATAGTCAATACGGGCAATCTCGGCGTGCTGTTTCTGAAGCCGTTCTAGCTCGTCCTTGAGCGCCAGCCGTCCCTCCATCTCGCTGTGTTGCGCCAGGGTCTCCGCAAGCTGCGCAGCCTGCGCGTTCAGGGTTACGTAATCCTCCTGTCGCGCCTGGCGAAACTGAACGATCACCTCCTGGTCAGTCAGGCCCTCAAACTGCCCGGCGCGGATGACCAGCGCTTCCCCGCCGGCCTGCCGTACCTGTTGCGCCAACCACATAAACGCCTCAAGACAATCCTCACGTAGCGGCAAGACATACACGCCGCCGGCCAGAGAAAGTG